>CAYVVK010000105.1:0-6267 GCA_964454855.1 uncultured Phaeodactylibacter sp.
GCGGCGGCGGATGCCTTCGTTGACCTTGGCGCCGTGGTCCTGGGCGAACACCTTATAGAGGTAATCGCGCTCCTCTTCGGTGACCATAGACAGCATGAGGTCGTCGTGGTTGCGGAGGAAGAGCGCCCACTGGCAGCTTTCGGGAATGGAAGGCGTCTGGTCCAGAATGTCGATGATGGGATAGCGGTCTTCGGTCTGCAGGGCCATAAAGATGCGCGGCATGAGGGGGAAGTGGTAGTTCATGTGGCACTCGTCGCCCTCTCCGAAATACTCGGCGGCTTCTTCGGGCCAGAGGTTGGTCTCGGCAATGAGGATCTTTCCGGGGTGTTTGTCGTCTACGTAGGCGCGCAGGCCTTTGAGGTACTCGTGCACTTCGGGCAGGTTTTCGCAGTTGGTGCCTTCGCGCTGGAAGAGGAAGGCCACGGAAGTCAGGCGCACCCCATCCACGCCCAGGCCGAACCAGAAGTCGATGACCTTTCGGATCTCGTCCTGCACCTGCTCGTTGTCGTAATTGAGGTCGGCCTGGTGGCTGTAAAAGCGGTGCCAGTAGTAGGCCTTGGCCACATTATCCCACTCCCAGTTGGAGGATTCGTAATCGCTGAAGATGACCTGCGCCTCCTGGTATTTCTCCTGGGTGTCGCTCCAGATGTAGAAGTCGCGCTCGGGGCTGCCTTTGGGCGCTTTTCTCGCCCGCTGAAACCACTCGTGCTCGGTGGAGGTATGGTTCATGATGAGGTCGATAATGACGGTAAGGCCACGTTTGTGGGCCTCTTCCAGGAGATCCCGGAAGTCTTTCATGGTGCCGTAATCGCTGTGCACGCTGACGAAGTCGGACACATCGTAGCCGTCGTCCCGAAGGGGGGATTCGTAGAAAGGCAGCAGGGCGATGGTGGTGACGCCCAGGTCTTCGAGGTAGTCCAGTTTTTCGATCAGGCCGCGGAAGTCGCCGATGCCGCTGCCGGAGCTGTCGTAGAAAGAGCGGATGTGCAGGGTATAGATGATGCTGTCTTTGAACCAGGAGGGCTTGGGCTGATCGGCCATATGCGTTTTCTTTTTTTATGATGTGCTATGGCTATAAAAAAACGAAAATAAATCAGCATAACAAACTAATCTCCGAGCAGAGATCCGGACATTGGCGTTTTATTATAAATATTAAGAGCGGCCGTAACAGCAGTATGGAACCATTCCTGGCTGTAGAATTGTATATTAGAGTAAAAAACGGAAAATATGACTAAGGTTGTCCTGGAGATTAAGAACGAGGCGGATTTACGTATAATTCTGCCTCTGTTGGATAGGCTGGATATCACACATTGGATAACTCAAAAGGATATTGAGCCGCTATCAGCAGAAGAGCGAAGTTTTCATTATAAAATCATTGATGAGGGAGCACCATCAGCAGATCTCGATCAACGGTTGAAAGATCTAGAAGATAGCCGTAAGGATAGAGAATTGCCCTATCGAAAATAGAAGAATATGCGATTGATCGATAGCAACATCATAATCTACTCTGCTCATGACGAGTATTCATATCTGCGTAATCTCTTTAAATCTTCTGAGAGTTATACCAGCAGCATAGTTTACATCGAAGTTTTAGGATACCGCAAGATAACGGAAAAAGAAAAAGAATATTACAACAGCATATTTGAAGTATTGCCGATATTGCCCCTTACCACTGAAATTATGAAGAAAGCAACCGCATTACGGCAGCAACGAAAATATTCTCTAGGAGATTCAATAATAGCCGCTACTGCTCTTGTGCATGAGTTGGAACTTTATACCTGTGATGTAGATGACTTCAAGCATGTTGATGGGGTGAAAGTAACTAATCCCATTAATTAGGTGGCAACTCCCTGTCCTGGAAAGTTTCTTAGTTTAGCATTTTCCTTTGGACAAACAATCCTCAATTAATGAACGACCGCACCTGGACACTGGACCGCATCATCAACATCCTGCTGTACCTCGGCGGGATTTTGCTTTTTTTGTGGCTGCTCGACTACCTCAGCCCCTATCTGGCGTCTTTTTTCCTGGCCCTCTTTTTCGCCTACCTGCTCGAGCCCATCGTGCGCTTTTTCATGCAGAAGCTGCGGGTGCGGAAGCGCTGGCTGGCCGTGTCGCTGACCTTTTTCATTATTCTGGCGGTATTGACGCTTATCGGTATTATTGTGGTGCCGGCAGTACTGAGGGAAGTAGACAAGCTGCGGTCCCTGCTGGCGGGGAACCTGTACTTTCAGTACGAGGAATTGCTGCCTCCGGAGCTGAAGCGGCGCATCGAGGCCTTTCTGAGCAGCGAGGAAGCCAGCAAGCTCCTGTCGCAGGAGAATATCGTCAACTACGGCTACACCATCCTGTCTTATTTGTGGAGTGCCGTAAGCGGGGCGCTGGGCATGCTGATGGGCCTGTTCAGCATCATCACCTTTCTGCTCTATCTGGTGTTCATCATGTTGTTCTACAACGACTTTGCCGGCCACTGGGAGGAGGCCATTCCACCAGCTTACCGGGCACCTGTCATACGATTGATACACGATGTGGAAGACGGCATGCAGATTTACTTTCGCGGGCAGGCGCAGGTGGTGCTCTGGGTGGCCATTCTGTTTGCCATAGGCTTTAAGGCCATCAACCTGCCGCTGGGCATACTGCTGGGCCTGTTCGTAGGCCTGCTCAATTTCGTGCCCTACCTGCAGATGCTGGGTTTCGTGCCCGCCATATTGCTTGCGGGAGTAAAGGCTATAGAAACCGGCCAGGATTTCTGGGTGGCGGTGGGCCTGGTACTGCTGGTCTTCGCCCTGGTGCAGGCGGTGCAGGAGATCGTACTGGTGCCCCGCATCCTGGGCGGCGCCACCGGCCTCAACCCGGCGGTCATCCTGCTCGCCCTCTCGGTCTGGGGCGGCCTGTTCGGCATCATCGGCATGATCATTGCGCTGCCCATGACGAGTTTGCTGATCAATTATTACAAGCGGTTTGTGTTGGGTAGGGAGGAGGAGGTTGATTAGGTTGATTTAGTTGATTTGCTTCGTCCGCCATAGCCTCGGCAACTTCGCTGAAGCTTCGTCGCCCGGTGAGCGACGGCGGGGTTGATTGGGCCTGCCCGCCGAAGCCTTGGCGTAGGTTGGTTGATTGGGAGGGGGCGCCTGATAATAATCAGTGTTTCTGCTGAGCTATATCATCGTATGGTAGCGGGATATTTTATAAGCTTTCCAAAGTTTAAAAATATCTCAATCTGCAACATTATGATAACGTCCCTCTCTTCCATTGCAAGCAAAGAAGAAAGAAAGATCCTGGAGCGGCTGGTGTACTATGCCACCAAAGCGCCCTCCGGCCACAATACCCAGCCCTGGAAGTTCCGGCTCCGGGAGAACGAGATCGAGATCCATCCCGATTTCTCCAGGGCCCTGCCGGTGGTTGACCCCGATCATCGGGAGTTGTATATCAGCCTGGGCTGCGCGGTGGAGAACCTGCTTGTTGCGGCCCCGCGCTTTGGCCGTTCCGCCGGATGGGAGGCCATCAGGGCGAAGGACGGGCATTACTTCATCCGCGTTTCCCTGAAAGATGTGGAGGAGCTGGGCCGCAGCCCGATTTTCGACAATGTGGAG
Organism: uncultured Phaeodactylibacter sp.; assembly: GCA_964454855.1. Lineage (GTDB taxonomy): Bacteria > Bacteroidota > Bacteroidia > Chitinophagales > Saprospiraceae > CAYVVK01. Next base: position 3,591 of record CAYVVK010000105.1, read on the forward strand.
AAACGGCAAACCAACCGCCGGGTATACGAAGACAAGATGATACCCGAAGAGGAGATCCGCCAACTGGCCGATATACCCGGGGAGGAAGGAGTGCAGGCCCGTTTTTTCCGCAAGGGCACAGTGCCCTTTGACACCCTCCGGGAATACATCCTGCGCGGAAATGCCATACAGATGGAAGACCAGGCCTTCAAGGACGAGCTCCTCAGCTGGATCCGCTTCAACGGCTGGCAGGTGAGGAAAACCGGCGACGGGCTGGCCCATAAGGTGATGGGCTTCCCGCCCACACCGCAGTTCCTGGGGAAAATGATCGTCCGGGCTTTTCTGAAACCGAAAGCGCAGAACAAGGCGGATAAGGAAAAGATCGATTCTTCTTCTCACTTTGTCCTGCTGACGACTGAGCACAACACCATTCCGGAATGGATCGCCCTGGGCGTTTACCTGGAGCGTTTGCTGTTGCACTTTACCAAGAGGGGCATCGCGAGCGCCTATATGAACCCGCCCTGCGAACTGCCGGAACTGGCCGCCGAACTGCAGGAAGAACCTTTTGTGAAGGGCGAGTATCCCACCCTGATCCTGCGGATCGGTTATGCGGAGCCTATGCCGTATGCGCCGCGCCGGGAGGTGGAAGACGTTTTGATTACAAAATAATAAACTCATGCTACGTTATCTCTTTCTTTTTATACTGTTGGTACACGGCCTGATCCACCTGCTGGGTTTTGTCAAAGCTTTTAATTTGGCCGAGGTGGCTCAGCTCACGCAGCCCATTTCGCGGCCGGCAGGCCTGTTGTGGCTGCTGGCTACGCTGCTTTTCCTGGCCACTGCCGGGCTTTACCTTTCGGGAAATGGCTACTGGGCCATCCTGGGCTTCTTTTCCGTGGCCTTATCGCAGATCCTCATTTTTATGGCCTGGCAGGACGCCAAATTCGGGAGCATTGCCAACGCCATCGTACTGCTGCTGGCCATCGTGGGCTACGCCGGCTGGAGTTTTGAAAATACCTACCGGCAGGATGTGAAGGAAGGGCTGGCGCGAGTGGCGCCCATCGAAGCGGAGCTCATCACAGAAGCCGCCCTGCAACCCCTGCCGGCGCCGGTTCAGAAATACCTGCGCTATGTGGGCGTAGTGGGCAAGCCCAGGGTGAAGGACATGAAAATTACTTTCACCGGGCAGATGCGGGGCAGGGAGCAGGACTGGTTCGATTTTACGGCCGAGCAGCACAATTTCTACGATGAGGAGATGGAGCGGCTGTTCTTCATGAAGGCCAAAGTCAAAGGCCTGCCGGCAAGTGGCTACCACGCCTATCAGGATGGGCAGGCCAGCATGAAAGTGAAGCTCCTTTCGCTCTTTCCGGTAGTGGATCTGGAAGGTAAGGAGATGTTCCAGTCGGAAACCGTCACGATCTTCAACGACATGTGCCTGATGGCGCCGGCCACCCTGATCGACGAACGGATAGAGTGGGAGCCCATCGACAGTACTTCCGCCCGGGCGACTTTCACGAATAAGGGCGTGAGCATAACGGCTACGCTGTACTTCAATGAAAAGGGGCAGCTTGTAAACTTTATTTCCGACGACCGCTATTCCGTTGATGAGATGAAACAGTACCGCTTCTCTACTCCGGTGCGCGATTACCGGAATTTCGATGGGTACCACATTATGACGTACGGAGAAGCAATCTGGCATTATCCGGACGGGGAGTTTGTGTATGGGAAGTTTGATTTGCAAAGTGTGGAGTATGATCTAGAGTCTGGACGTCCGGGTGTCAAGGAGTCTGGGCGTCCGGGAGAGGAAAAGTCTAAGGGGCCAGAAGTCGAGGGGTCGGAGCGTCCGGAAGCGGTTGGGGATGCTCGTGTGGAAAATTAAAAGGAGTAACCGCTAAACCGCTAGTGCAGTCGGCAGTAAATAGTTGACAGTCGGCAGTCGAAATAATCAACGGGTTATCAATCTATTATAACACCAACTACCTGTCAATTAATTAACTCCCAAAGCGCTAGGGACGCGAAGCTATTAATAACGCGGTTTAAAAAGTTCCAGAGCATGCGATGTCTATGCGGTTTTTTAGAAAGTATGCCGCCAGCCAACCGAAACACCGCAACACCGAAACACCGAAACACCGCAACACCACAACACCGAAACACCACAACACCGCAATACCGAAACATTCACAAACAAGCATATCATGAAAACCTCTTATGTGCTCTCCATTATAGCCACCGTCCTGGCGGTAATCGCTTCGGCGGCGGGTTTATTTGTGCCGGGCCTGTATCAGGACAGTGAATTCCTGCGCACCGTCTGGCAGGGCAATGACTGGGTAACCCTGCTTTTTGTCGCTCCTGCCATGGCGGTGGTGCTGGCCCTCTACAAAAAGGGCTCTGTAAGGGCGGAGCTGGTATGGATGGGCCTGTTGTTGTACCTGTTTTACAACTATGCCTTTTACCTGTTCGCTGCGGCCTTTAACGCGCTGTTCCTGGTGTATGTCGCGGTTTTTGCCATTTCCGCCTACGCGCTGATCTACGGACTGGCGGGCCTGCCGAGGCACCGGCTGGCTTTCCGGCCGAAGCACACCTCCTGGATCATTGGCTACCTGCTGCTCATTGCCTTCATATTGTGTATGGTGGAAATTCCACCGGCCGTGGCCTTTATGGCCGGCGGGCCGCTACCTGAGCTCATTGTAAATACCGG
>CAYVVK010000105.1:6277-9844 GCA_964454855.1 uncultured Phaeodactylibacter sp.
TGGACCTGTCGATCGTGGTGCCTCTGTCGGTGCTGGCGGCCATCTGGCTGTGGCGGCAGCGCAAGTGGGGCTACATACTGGCGGCGCTGATGCTGGTGAAAGGCATCACCTACGGCATGGTATTGTCGGTGAACAGCATCATACTGGCGGTGACGGATCTTGGGGGCGACCCCCTGCTGCCGTTCTATCTGTTCGTGCTGCTCGGCGGGCTGGGTGGTTTGTGGTTGTTGCTGAACAATTTATCTTATGAAAAAGAGCGCCGGGCAAGAGGGGTGGCCCGGGAAGCCGCCGGGGTATAATCAGTATCTTACTGAGGGTTCTTTTCAGTTGGGCGTTAAACCGACAGCTATGGAAACAAACACGAAATTTATAGCGGATTGCCTGCAGGAGCTGAGCGTCCGCATCGGAGAACGGCCGGTAGGTTCGGCCAACAATCAGCGGGCGGAGCATTTCATCAGCGAAACCTTTAAAGCCAGTGGCCTTGAGGTGGAGCATCAGGAGTTTGCCTGTATGGACTGGAGTGCCGGCCTGGCCAGCCTCCGGCTGAATGGGGTGTCTATTCCTGCTGCTCTTTCTCCCTATTCGCTTCCCTGCAGCCTGAATGCTCCTTTTCAGTTGCTGGAAACATTGGAAGCGCTCAAAAACTCGGACTTAAAGGGACAGGTCGCGGTGCTGGGCGGCGAACTGGCCAAAGAGGCGCTGATGCCCAAGAACTTTACTTTCTGGAACCCGGAAGAACACCAGGAGATCATACGGCTGCTGGAGGAAAAAGCTCCGGCGGCAATCGTGACGGCCAGCTTTTCCGAAGAGCGGCCTATTCCCATTATTGAAGACGGCGATTTTGATATTCCTTCCGTGGTGGTGGCCGGTAAATACTTTCAGATGTTCAGGACGTCTGGGGTGAAGGTGCTGGCCCTGCAGGCAGTGGCGAAGCGTAAGCCCTCGCGGGGCGCCAATGTCATTGCCCGCCGCCTGCTGCCCGGCAAGCCCAGGGTGCTGGTGATGGCCCATTTCGATACCAAGCCCGGTACGCCCGGCGCACTGGATAATGCCGCGGGCGTATGTGTGCTCCTGCTGCTCGGCAGGCTGATGCAACAAACGCCTCCTCCGGTAAGCGTGGAGCTGGTGGCCATGAACGGGGAGGATTATTTCTCCAATCCCGGGCAGGTAGCCTACCTCGAGGCCTATGAGGACAGCATTCAGGAACTCCGCCTGGCCGTTAACTGCGATGGGGCGGGCTACCGCCTGGGCAAAACGGGCATTTCGCCCATCAACTGCCGGGAGGCTTTTATCCGGCATTTTTCTCAGAAGCTCGATGCTTTCCCCGTCCTGAAGCTGTCCGATCCCTGGTATCAGGGCGACCACATGATCTTTGCGCCCTACGATCTGCCCACCCTGGCCATTACCTCGGATGAGATCTTCGGCATCATCGACGAGGTCATCCACACGGAGCGGGATAAGGCGGAGCTGGTGAATGGAGGGTATCTGGAGCAGGTGGGGCTGTTTTTGCATGAGGTTTTGATGGAGATGGGGTGAGTTGGCCCGCCGTCGCCAAGGCTATGGCGGATAAGAGAAGTGGGAAGTCGGAAAGGGGAAATACTGAGGGAGTTGATTTGGGATTTTGCGCAATAGTCATGGCTGCGGGCAAGGTGCTCGAGAACAGGGCTCCGCTCGGCGAGCCACCGGGGCAAAGCTGCCAGGAGCAGGCCACACATCGTAAATGTTAAATGGTACATCGCACATTGTAAATGGAGCTGATTTTGATTTCTCTATAAAAAGCAGGAACTTTCTCCCCACAAAAACACACGCGTGAGCCAGCAAGTATATCCTTTGCAAGGAGCCATTCAGTACTACGCCTGGGGCGGGTATCATTATCTGCCGGATCTGCTGGGCATCGAGAACAAAAACCACATGCCCCATGCGGAGCTGTGGATGGGCGCCCACCATCGCGGCCCGGCGGCCATCTTAAAGAACGAGCACGCCCGGCCGCTGGATGAGCTGCTGGAAGAATATCCGGAATGGCTGGGCGAGGCCGTGCGCGGGCGCTTCGGGGATCGGCTGCCCTACCTTTTCAAGGTGCTGGATGTGCGGGAGATGCTCTCCATACAGGCGCATCCCACCAAAGCTCAGGCGGAGCTGGGTTTCGAAAAGGAAAATAGAAAAGGCATTCCACTGGATGCGCCCCACCGCAATTTTAAGGACGACAACCACAAACCGGAGGTGATGGTGGCACTCACAGAATTCTGGTTGTTGCACGGCTTCAAAAACGAGGAAGCCATAGATGAAGTGCTACGGCATGTGTCGGAATTGGCGCCCCTTAAGCCCTTCTTTGCCGATCGCAATATCTTTAAACTCTACAGGCAGGCCATGGAAATGCCGGTGGAGGAGGTGGACGCCATACTCCGGCCCCTGGAGCAACGCCTGCGGCAGGAAGAAAGCTTTCTGAAATCCAGCCCCGAGTACTGGGCGCTGCGCGCCTTCGACAGCCACATGCTGAAGGACGGCCATTACGACCGGGGCGTTTTCTCCATCTTTCTGTTCAATCTCGTTGGCCTGAAACCGGGGGAGGGGATCTATCAGGGCGCGGGCGTGCCACACGCCTATCTGGAGGGCGTTAATGTGGAACTGATGGCCAATTCAGACAATGTATTCCGCGGCGGCCTGACGGCCAAGCACATCGATGTAGAAGAGTTGTTGCACCACCTGAGCTTCGAGCCGCTGGAGCCGAAAGTGCTGGCCGGCGAGCGGATATCGGCCGTAGAATGGGCCTACCATACGCCGGCGCCGGATTTTCAGCTGAATAAGATCCTGTTGTCGGAAGGGGAGTTCTATCAGTCGCGCCCGCCCGATGGGCCGGAGATCGTACTGGTAGTGGAAGGCGCCGTCTCTTCAGTCGGCGAACGGGCTTTCACCCGCGGGCAGGCCTTCTTTGTGCCGGCAGGCCGGCCCTACGCCCTGCGCTGCGAGCAGGATAGCCTGCTGTTTAAAGCCACAACGCCTGTTTGACGTCCAAAACCAATACACCAAAACCAACCCGCACCCCTGGCCCCTCCCGCCTACGCTTTTGGGCTTCGGACGGGCGGAGAAAGGGGGAGAAGCCAGCCCGCGAAATACCGCAACACCGCAATACCTTTAAACCAATACACCAAAACCCGCCCGCACCCCTCGATCCCCTATAGGGGAAGAACCTCCCGCTATACACCGGAAAACCGCAATACCAAAATACCGCAACACCAAAACACCAACCTCACCTCCGATAAGACGACACCGCCTGATCCAACCCCTTCAGCACCACATTATCGCGGCGAAACTTCTGCCCTTCGCGGTAGAACTCCAGGCTGACGCGGTCGCCGGGGCGGTACAGGGCGATCTGCTCCTGCAGTTCCGGCATGGAATTAGTCTTATTGCCGTTCACGCTGATGATCACGTCGCCGGAGCGCAGGCCCGCTTCGGCGGCGCTGCTGCCCTGGCTGATGCTGGTGATATATACGCCGGCCACCGTGGGCAGGGAAAGGCGGGCGGCAATATCGTCGGAGATGTCGGAGATGCCGACGCCCAGGATGGCGC
>CAYVVK010000105.1:9854-13257 GCA_964454855.1 uncultured Phaeodactylibacter sp.
GGCGCGCTGTACTTCGCCGAACTCGCGGATGTCTGTGATCACCTTCCGCACCAGGTTGGCGGGGATGGCGAAGGAATACCCTTCATAGCCTCCCGATTCGCTGATGATGGCGGTGTTGATGCCGACCAGTTCGCCCTGTTCGTTGACCAGGGCGCCGCCGCTGTTGCCGGGATTGACCACGGCGTCGGTTTGAATAAAGGACTCGATGGAGTAGGAACCCCTGAGGATGTTGATGTTCCGGGCCTTAGCGCTGACGATGCCTGCCGTCACGGTAGAGGAAAGGTTAAAAGGGTTGCCTACTGCCAGCACCCATTGGCCGACTTCCACCAGGTCGGAATCGCCATAGGTTAGCGGGCGCAGGTTGTGGGCGTTCACCTTCAGCAGGGCCAGGTCTGTAGTGGGGTCGGAGCCGATGAGCTCGGCTTCCAGTTTCCTTTTGTCGTAGAGGGTGATCTCAAAGGAGGAACCGTCTTCCACCACGTGGTGGTTGGTGATGATGTAGCCATCGGTGGAGATGATCACGCCGGAGCCCGAGGAAACGCGGTAGCCGCTGGCGCTAAGCGTGTTAATGTTGACTACTGCGGCGGTCACGCCTTTGGAGGTAGTGACGAAATCCACGGTAGGGATCTGCTCCCGTTCGCGCGGCGGGGTGTTGACGAAGGCTTCTTCCTGTTTGACCAGCCGGGCGGGGGCTTCCTCCACTATCGTGACGCCCTGCGGCTGGTAGATGTGGTGGAATAAGAAAAACGAACAGGTGGTGCTGATCACAGCCACAATGATACTCAAAAAGACATTCCTCATGGTCCTGGTGGTTTTTTGATTTTTATTCCTCGAGCTTAGTTCAATGCAATTTAACAATTTATAAAACCGAAAAAATGCCGAAAAATTATTCCCTTAAGATTTTGTAAACAAAATATCTGGCAGGCTACCGACATTTGATCCCTATGGGATCACGGGGCTACCGTTGCAGCCCTGGGCGGTGCGCCAAATCCTAAATCCAAAATGCCTGAATCCTAAATCCCTCAATCCGCTACCGATATATGATCCCTACGGGATCGCACGGCATGCCGTTGCATGGCTACCGGCATTTGATCCCGACGAGATCATGGGGCTACCGCCCATAGCCTACTGCAAACTGCCCGCCCTGTGGAATTCGCGAAGCGAGTATTCCACAGGGCCCACTGCCCACTGCCCCACTGCCCCACTGCCCACTGCCCACTGCCTCACTGCCCACTGCCTCACTGCCCACTGCCTTCCCTCTCCCTGACAATCTCCGCTCCCAGGCATTCCTCCGGGATGGCGAAAGCTTCCACCAGCCCACGAGCCTCTTTGCGCAGGCTGCCGCATAAGTCGTCCACCACCTGCCGGATGGCCTCCGACTTGGAGCCCGCCAGATAATCCTTTTCCAGGTACCAGCCCTTGTGTCTTTCTATCGTATGCAGGGCGTAGAGTTGTTGCAGTTGCTGGAGTACCTCCTTCAGCGCTTCATCTTCCTGGCTTTCCACGGCCTCGACGAACTGTTCGAGTACGATGCGCTCCACGTAGGCCTCCGCCATAGCGAGCATGTGCGTCTGGCATTTCATGCCTGCTTCGTTGGCGGAGTGGCCCTCCCGTATCCAGCCCCGGATGCGCTGGGCCAGGGACTGCAGCAGGCGCCGCTCGCGAAAGCGGAAAGCGCTGAGGTGAAACTCGCTGTCCAGCAGGTGCTCCCGGCTGGTATTGCGGATCACGATGGGGTTGCGCTCGGTAATGGCGGTGGTGACGCGCCCGGTGAGGTAGCGGACTACCGCCAGGTTGCCCTCTTCCATGAATTCCTTACGGAAATCGGAGAGCACGCCTTTGGCTACCAATTGCATCAGTACGGTATTGTCTCCTTCAAAGGTGGTGAAGATATCGGTATCGGCTTTCAAGTCGGGGAAGCGGTTTTCCGAAAGATACCCTTTACCGCCGCAGGCCTCCCGGCATTCCTGCAGGCAGGCCGTGGTAAACCAGGTGCTGTAGGCCTTCATGCCTGCCGCCAGGGTCTCCACTTCCCGGATGGTATCCTCGTCGCGCTCTACGAACTTCCGGCTGAGGTGCTCCAGGCCGAAGTGGAGGGCATAGGCCTTGGCCAGCAAGGGCATGAGGCGCCGCTGGTGGCTGGGATAGTCCAGCAGCAGGGTTTCCGGGGCGTTGAAGCGGGGGGAGAACTGCCGGCGCTTCAAGGCATACTTTATGGCGATGGTAAGGCCCGATTTGGCGGCGCTCAGGCCGGCGCGTGGTACGCAGACGCGGCCGCCCACCAGGGTACCGAGGGTGGTGAAAAAGCGGCGCGAGGGGTTGTCGATGGAACTGTGGTATTCTCCGTGCTCATCCACATTCCCGAAGCGGTTCAATAGATTTTCGCGGGGCACGCGCACTTCGTCGAACCAGAGGCGGCCGTTGTCCACCCCATTGAGCCCCATTTTATAGCCATTGTCTTCTACCCGTATTCCAGGCAGCAGCACCCCTTTTTCATCCCTGAGGGGTGCCAGAATGGCGTGCACCCCATGGTTGTCGCCGCCTACGATCAGCTGAGCGAAGACGGTGGCCATACTGGCGTGCAGGGCGTTGCCGATATATTCCTTTCCAGCTTCATAGGAAGGCGTGTTGATGATGAACTCAGAGGTGTCGGCATCGTATACGGCAGTAGTCTCCAGGCCGCGCACATTAGATCCGTGGCCGGTCTCCGTCATGGCGAAGCAGCCCAGCAGTGCTCCCTTGCCGGTGGCTTCCAGGTATTTGTCGTGATGGCGCCGGGTGCCAAGCTGGTGGAGGCTGCCGCCGAACAGGCCGAATTGCACGCCGAATTTTATACACAGGCTGAGGTCGTGGTATCCCAGCATTTCAAATACAGTAGCGTAGGCCCCCATGTCCTCTTCGCCGCCGTAAGCGTTGGGGTAAGCGAGGGCTCCCAGCTCCTCTTTGGCGATCCGTGTCAGCCAATCCAGCACTTGTTTGCGGTATGCGCTTTTTTCTCTGAGGGTGCGGTACTGAAAGGCGTCGCTGCTCAGCAGGGCCCTCAGGCGCTGCCGAAGGCCGGCGTATTCGCCGTCGAGCAGGGCGGTGAGGCGGGATACGGAAAAGCTGGCCTTCTGTTTTTCGAGCGCCCTTTGTTTCTGTTCGCCGGTAGCCGGGAAGATCCAGCGGTAGGTCTCTATATCAATGCTGCTCAGGCCGGCCTCCAGTTGTTCCAGTTGTTTTCGGGTTTCCGGAGCCGCCCAGTTGACTACGGCCGGCCGGCGGGATTGGCCGGCAGCAGATTGCGCCATGTGGATGCCGAGCGCCGCCAGAGAGCGGTTGCCCTCTTCCGGCATGCTGGCAGCGGCCTGCCGCAGTTCGATCTCCCAATATTTGAATAGTTGCGGAGAAGGAGGGCGGGAAG
>CAYVVK010000106.1:0-13231 GCA_964454855.1 uncultured Phaeodactylibacter sp.
GTCGGCACGGGCCAGGTTCAGCTCCAGCAGGGCTTCGAGGATGGCCTCGTTGGTGCCCGCCATACCCGGAGGAGTGAACGCATAGGTATGAGACTGGCCGGCATCCAGTACCTTGTTGTCGATATCGGTGACATAGGGATTGGGGTTGCGTAGCTGTATCTCTATCTCCTGCCTGGCACTCTGGCCGCTGCCGCTGCCCTGCACTATAAAGCGGGCGACACCGACAGTTTGTCCGGTTTCGATGCTGAAGTTCACCAGCTGGCTGCCCGGGCCGGAGAACTGCACCTTCTGCGACTTTGGCCCGTTGATTTTCACCAGCCCGCTTTTTTCTTCCACGCTGACCGTGGCGCTGCGCACCTTATCATTCATGGCAAAGACGTTGACGGGGAGCTGAAGCTGTTCTCCCGGGCTGAGTACCCGGGGCAGGGTGGCCAGGACCATCAGGGGCTGCCTTACCGGCACTGTTTTTTCGGCATTGCCGTAGGCGCCGTCATCAGCGGCAATGACCATGGCGCGCACGGCGCCGATGTAATTGGGCATCTGGATCTCGTGTGTGGCGCGCTGCCCTTTTTTTAGTTGGAAAGGCCCCAGGTGGATAGCCACCGGTTCAAAGCGGTTGGCCTTGTCGTCCTGGGCACCGCGGCGGATCTCTCCATCCCCGCCAATGCTAAGCAGGCGCTCGAGTTCAGCGCCGTAGGCCCCGAGCACGTGGTCGTATACGTCCCAGGTGCGAACGCCCAGCGCTTCCCGGGCGTAGAAGGCATCCCAGGGGCTTGGGGTCTGGAAGCGGGTCAGGCCCAGCAGGCCCTCATCCACGATGGCCAGGGTATAGGCCATGGGCTTCCCTTTAGACTCCGACACCTCAAGGGTGAATTTCTGCTCCGGTTTCAGTTCTTCCGGTAATTTGACCTGCGGGTCCAGGCGCGTAGCGGGGTCTTCCACCGAAATGGGGATAACTCCATACATACGGATGGGCAGGTCGTTTTCCAGTTGGGCATGTGCCTGTATCATTGCTACGTGCGCATAAGCCGTAGGCGCCATTTCCTTTGTAGCCTCGAAGGTGAGGGTATTTTCCCCTTCTCTGGATTCGGCCCAGAAGGACTCCAGCACCCTGCTGCCGTTCTCGATGGTGACCAGCATTTTCCCGGCTTTGCCCTCAGGCAGGGTGAGCGTAGCTTTTTCTCCTACCTGATATTTTTCTTTATCGGTGCTGAAGGCGAGCATGGCGGCCTCCTTTCGGGCTTCATCCCCTCCTTCCTCGTACCAGGGGTAACCGACGTAAAGGAAGTCGCCGGAGCAATGGCCGGTCTCGGCATCGCAAACCCGCACCAGGTAGCGGCCCCATTCATTGAGCGTAAGGCCCCACTCAACCTGGCCCTTAGCATTGGTGCTAAGCTGTTCTTTCATCAGGGCGTCGTAATGCGTGCTGGTATTGTAGCGCGAGACGTTGTCGTAGCCACGGTCCCACCACCAGCGCCATTCCACGCGATAGACCCCAATGTCCAGCTGCCGGTTGGGAGCTGCTTTCCCATCTTTGCGCACGGCGGCAAACCGAAGGGTGCCCTTCTGATCGACTTCCATTTTTTTCTCTCCGTATTTATTTTCCGGGAGGGCGAGCCCTGCATAGTATTCATAGGGATCGTAGGGCATGCTAAGGTTGTCGGTGCTGAAATCGCCTCCGCGTTCAAAGACACGGGTTTTGAAGTTGGCGGTGAGCTTTCCGGGCATAGGTTGGTTGCCGGAGAGCTGGAATTGCAGCTGGGCGGTGCCGCTGCTGCTGAGCTGTCCGTCGAAGAGGATGCGGGGTTCCGTGTTGATGGAGCGGGCGGGATCGTCAAACTCGTAATTGTTGAAGCCTTCGAAGTTGGTGTTCTTGCTGCTGAGCTGAGCTTCGATGGCAGCTCTCAGCCCGGCAGCCGGAGCGCCGTGCAGCCATTCGGCCTTCAGGCGGGCATCGATGGGCTCATCTGCTGCGCTCAGGCTTTTCTTGCCAAAATCGATCTCGATCTTGATGCGGTTGGGTTTTACGGTTTCTATGCGAACGGGCTTCTCAAAAGTGGCGCCGCCGGCGCGAACTGAGGCCATCCAGGAGCCGGTGGGCGCATCGCGTTTGGTAGCAAAATGAAGCGGATAAATATAGTTGACGTTTTGTGCTACCAAGCGGCGTTCCTGCAATTGCCCGCGGGGGTCTCTGAGTTCAAAGGTAATGGGATAGTTGGGGGGCAGTTTACTCTCCTTGTCTTCCAGGATGAAATCCAGGTAAACGGAATCTCCGGGGCGCCAGACCCCGCGCTCACCGTACAGGAACCCCTTTAGTCCTTTCTGCGTTACCGCTCCGGATACGTCGAAGCGGCTCAGGGAGAGGGAAGTGCCGTCTTCCAGGCGGAGGTATCCCCGTTCTTCCCCCTGCCGGGCGATGACTACAAAGGGCTTGCGGGGCATTTCCACTTTGGCCATGCCATCGGCATCGGTAGAGGCTTCGGCTATGAGTTGTTGCTGGAAATCGTAGAATTCGAGCTGAGCTCCACTGATGGGGTTGGCGTTGCGGAGGTCAGAAGCCGCAATAAAGTAAACGTTGTCAGTCCCTCCTTTGACGATCAGCCCAAGATTGGAAGCGATGACATTGCGCTGGGCAAAGCGGTCGGCATTGTAGTAGGCCGGGTAGCAGGGGTCTTCCCGTTGCTCCCAGGAGTAGCCGGGATAGTAGCCTCCCGGGCCATACCAGTTGTTCATAATGCTTTCCGGCTCTTCGCTTTCGCCCAGGGTGGCCTCGGCAGAAGTGAGGTTGCCGATCAGCTCGTTGTCTTCCGTTTGCTGCGGGCAGAAGTAGGTGGCGTATTCCGGTTTGAAACCCAGGCGGATCTGATAGATGGCCTGAGCATCCTTTTCGATCAGGCGGCTTAGGTCGAGGGCATAGCGGTTCCATTCTGCGCTGTTGGCATTGGGGTTCAGGGATTGCAGGGGTATTTTTTTCTGCATGATAATGCGCCCCACGCGCTGCAGTTCGTAATTGCCGTCCAGTTCGTTGCTCTGCAGGAATTGCAGAATGTTGTTGTGATAGATCTTAAAGACCTCTACGTCTACAGCATTGAGGCTAACGGCTTCGAAGGGGAAGATCAGGCCGTTGGAATTGGGCATAATCACGCCATTGCCTACCAGGCGGACCTGTGGCTTGACATCCTGGATGTCGATCACCCATTCGCTGGGGTTGCGCATCTGCTTGTCGTTTACGTTGCGGATGCTGGTGCTTACCTGTACGGTATGCTCGCCAACCAGGCGGGAGGTGGGATAGAGGCGCAGCTTGTTGCCGTCGATGATGTAGCGAAAATTGCTGCCGTATCCTGCGATATTGACCAGGCCGGCCAGTTCCTGAGATTCCAGCAGGGGGTCGGAAAAATGCAGTTGGATGTATTGCTCATCGCCTTGTACCACCCGGGCGCCGGTCACTTTGAAATCATCGATTGCAGGGATCTCTACCGCCCTTTTGTCTTTTTTGTCGACCTCTATAGGGCTGCCCGTCCAGCTCAGCGTCACTTCGGAAGCTTTTTCTCCCCGGGCGATATTCTGGACGTAGAAATTGTGGTCGGTGCCTTCTGCGGAATGGGACCAGCGGATGGGGAGCTGGCGGCCGTTCTGCCGGGCGCTGAGCATCTCCTCAACGGGCTGTTCTGCTGCCATATCGGCCGTGAGGATCTCGCCCTGTAGTTCCTGTTTACTCAGGTCCTGAGCATTGGGAGCGTGCAGGCCGTCGATGGCAAGCTCGAAATACTGGTCGCGGGTACGGAAATCGAACTCAAAGCTTTCGGCCTCATCCGGTACGTCGGGAAATACTTTTTTCAGGTTAACAGTCGCCACATAAGTGGTGCTGGATGAGAGCGGCGATCGAGGTTCGAAGCGCAGAGTCTGGGCGTCTTCCCAGATGGCTTTGCCGTCGATATCCGGGGAGAAGGAGAGGATGCTCGCCCCGGCTTCCTGCCCGATCTCCGACTCATCGGCCGACAGGCTCGCAAAACGCACGCGTATGGGGGCAGCCTTGGATACGGTTCCGGAGGTGAAAGCGTATACATAGGCGCTCACGCTCTCCGGCATTTTCTTAGCGCGTTTGTCTTTGTTACAGGAAGTGATCAGGAAGGAAGTGCTCAGCAGGATCAGGAAGAGCGGAAAGGAAAAACATTTTCTGATTGTCATAGTCTTTGAATTTTTAAAGGGAGCTTTGCCAGAGGGGCCGATATTCGTAAAAACTGCCGGAATATAAAGGCCAATTTTCACAACACCCTCTTTGCCATTTGTGTTACGATTAAGAATACAAGGTAAGCCCTTCCGGCATGCCGTTCAAGAGCCGGGCTCCTTTGTTTTTCCATAAAATAAAAAAAATACGCATTTTCCATGAGCCGTTTATTGCCGCTTTTTCCCTTGCAGCTGGTCGTTTACCCGGGCGAGGGACTAAACCTCCATATTTTCGAGCCCCGGTACAGGCAACTGATCAAAGAATGCGAGGAAGAGGGCGCCACTTTCGGCATTCCGGCTTTTATCGACGGGAAGGTTATGGAAGTAGGCACTGAAATGGAATTGCTGAGCGTAGAAAAGCGCTATCCGGACGGGAAACTGGATATTAAAACCAGGGGTAAAAGCCTGTTCCGGGTGGAGAAATTTTTCCGCACCCTGCCCGATAAATTGTACTCCGGAGCAGAAGTGAGAGCGCTGCCCTTCGACACCAATGGGAATGTGCTGGCCAATACCCGCATACTGGAGCTGGCGGAACAGCTTTTCAACCTCCTGAATATCGATAGAACGCTGCCCGCCGGACCCAATGATTTTGTCACCTACGATATCGCTCACTATGTAGGATTTTCCCTCGAACAGGAGTACCAGCTTCTCTGCGTGACAGATGAGCTGTCGCGGCAGGAATTTATGAAAATACATTTGGAAAAGCTGGTGCCCGTGGTGGAAGAAATGGAGAAACTGAGAAAGAAAGCCCGTATGAACGGGCACTTCAAAAAGCTGAAGCCCCCCAAATTTTAATCCTCTCGGTTTTCTGACAATAACTGCCTGGCCCATTCCGCTTTTTCTTCAGCCAGGACGGGCGGTGGCGGTGGTAAGCTATAGTCTATTGTCGAGTTGTAGAAGGCTTCATCATAAATTTCCCGAAGTGCCTTGCCAAGGCTAACAGTTAGGTCGGGATCGGGTTCTAAGAGGGGTATGGGTAGTATGGGAAGCCTGTCGCGTACGTCGATTGTCCAGACATCTGTCTGTGCCTGCCCTGCGCGAGTAAGGCAAATGAGGTAGTCAGACTCCGGCAGGCCAGGATGTTGGAAAATGCGTTTGCCCCGCCTTAAGAGGTCAATCTCCAAAAGGTGAACCTCCGCCTCTTTTAAAGCTTTTCGTTTCCGCTGATAGGCTTCAAAGCCGGATTTTCCTTTATTTACGGGAGATAAGATCTCAATAGCGGTTACAAGTTCTAAGCCGCTAACGGTACGTATTTCGATGGATGGAATGCGTACGGTAACCGGCATGGGCTCGGTAAGCGTAAGATTGGCGGGAGTGGCTTCCCGGGAAGCCCTCTTTGGAGCAGTTTCCGGGGCCTGTCTGGTACGAAATACTTCCACATCGGGGTACATGATCCCCACTTCCTCCTCCGGGTATTCGTCTTTTACCGTATACAACTCAATTCGGGCAACATACTTCGGCCTCAGCCGGGGAGCCAGCATATTACGAATCTTAGTCGCCAGTGAATGATGGACATCTGGCCATAATTCGCCTTCCAGATAAGGGTCCATACCGGGAAATGGAGAGGGCATACGCTTGTTTTTCTAACAATATACGGCAAGTCCCGCCAAAATACAATCTGTTGAGCGCAGAGAAACTTGTCTGGAAGTACTGCAAACTGCCCATACCAGGCGCTACCCCGCAGGTTCAGGATAACTGTTCAACTGCTCCATGATCTTGTCCAATGCGGAATTTGCTTTTTCTTCGGATCCCAGCAGGTCGGCGAGGGTGACCTGGGTGAGGATGTGGTCTACGGCATGCTGGACCACCTTCCAGAGGGAGCGCACAGAGCAGTCCACAGAGTTGGTGCAGATCTTGAAGGCACCGGAGTGGTTATTGCAGAATCCCTCGTCGAAGAGTGCGCCGCCCAGGGAATGCAGCACCTCGTTGAGCTTTATCTGGCTGGCCGGGCGGGAGAGCACATAACCTCCTTTCTGCCCGGGCGTGCTCTGTATGAAGCCCGCCATGCGCAGGGTGCGCGTGAGCTTGGCCACATAGGAGGCAGACATGCCCTCCAGCTCACTGATCTGCGGAATGCTTAGGCCGTCTTCGTTGTTGGCGCCGGCGATCCTGATCAGTATTCTCAATCCATATTCGTCCTGGGCTGATATTTTCATGATATTGGGTAATGGTTGGGGTGTTATTTAAAACATATCGAGGGCGAAACGGGCTTCTTCGCTCATCATATCCTTGGTCCAGGGCGGGTCATAGACCACATCCAGATCCACTTCCGTGACACCCTCCACCATGGCCACTTTCTGATGGACTTCCATGGGTAGAGATTCAGCGACCGGGCACATGGGCGAGGTCAGCGTCATTTTTACGTAGGTGCTGCCGTCGTCCTCGATATTGATTTCGTATATGAGCCCCAGTTCGTAGATGTCTACGGGAATTTCGGGGTCGTAGACCGTTTTCACGGCTTCAATTATTTTTTCCTCAAGCGCTGCTTTGTCCATAATTACGATTTTGCCTGTAGGGCTAATCCATACAATTTCATCTGTTTGATCATACTGACCAGGCCATTGGAGCGGGTGGGGGAGAGATGCTCCTTCAGCCCGATCTCATCGATAAAGTAGAGGTCAGAACCGGCGATCTCTTTCGCCGGCTGATGCGACAACACCCGGATGAGCAGGGCGATGATGCCTTTGGTGATCACAGCATCGCTGTCGGCGGTAAAGACGACCTCGCTATCTTTTGGCTCGGCGTGCAGCCATACCTGGCTCTGGCAGCCCTTGATCCGGTGCTCCTCGTCCTTGTACTGCTCCTCGATCAGGGGAAGGTGCTTGCCCAGGTCAATGATGTACTCGTATTTTCCCATCCAGTCGTTGAAGAGGGAAAATTCATCTATGATCTCGTCTTGTATCTCGTTGATCTTCATTTAATCACTCAATAATTCAAAAATACGATCACCTGGCCCTATGCTACTTCAGCATGGCTACCGCCCGTTTCACACCTTCCACCAGGCGGTCGATGTCTTCCTTATTGTTGTAAAAGGCCAGAGAAGCCCGCACGGTTCCGGGAATGCCGTACCAGTCCATCAGGGGCTGGGTGCAGTGGTGGCCGGTGCGCACGGCGATGCCCAGTTTATCCAGGATGGTGCCCAGGTCATAGGGGTGGATGCCGTCCACCAGAAAGGACACCACGCTGGCTTTGTTCTGGGCCGTGCCGTAAAAACGGATGCCTTCGATTCTCGCCAGCTCTTTGGTGGCGTATGCCAGCAGGTGATCCTCATACTGGCCGATGGCCTCATAACTTATAGACTGTATGTATTCGATGGCGGCTCCCAGCCCGATGACACCGGCGATATCCGGAGTGCCGGCTTCAAACTTATGCGGCAATTCGTTATAGGTGGTCTTTTCGAAGGTGACCGTTTCGATCATTTCTCCCCCTCCCTGATAGGGCGGCAGGGTATTCAGCCAGTGTTCTTTACCGTACAGTACGCCAATGCCGGTGGGGCCAAACATCTTATGGCCGGAGAAGGTATAGAAGTCGGCGTTCAGATCCTGCACATCTATTTGCATGTGAGGGATGGCCTGCGCGCCGTCCACCAGCACAGGTATGCCCCTCTGATGTGCTTCTTCGATGATCTCCTTCACCGGGTTGATGGTGCCGAGCGTATTCGAAATGTGGCTTACAGCAACCATCTTCACCCGGCCGGTGAGCAGCTTGCGATATTCCGGCATAATGATCTCGCCGGCCTTATTGATGGGGATGACCTTCACACGTGCTCCCTTATCTTCGCAGGCCATCTGCCAGGGCACAATATTGCTGTGGTGCTCCATGGTAGAGATCAGCACTTCATCCCCTTCCCGCAGAAATTTACGGCCGAAAGAAGAAGCCACCAGGTTGATCCCCTCGGTACATCCTCTGACGAAGATGATCTCTTTTGAAGAAGCCGCGTTGATGAACTGGCGGGCCAGTTCGCGGCTGCGCTCAAAAGCGTCGGTGGCTTTCTGGCTCAGCTGGTAGACGCCCCGATGCACATTAGCGTGCTGCGTGCGGTAATAGTGGTCCATCGCCTCGATGACCTGCACCGGCTTCTGGCTGGAGGCGGCACTGTCCAGAAAGACAATGGGTTTGTCGTTCATCTTCTGTTCCAGCAGAGGGAAATCTTTCCTGGCCTCTTCAAGCTTATAGCCTTTTCTTATGCTTACTTCCATGGTGTTGTTTTAGTCTGCTTGTTCTTCAAATTTAGCGTGGATCAGCTGCTCGGCGTACTCGCGTACAGGCTCCAGGTTCATGTTCTCCAGCGCTTCCGCCAGAAAAGCGAATTGCAGCATGCCGCGCGCCTGGCTGTCCGTCAGGCCGCGGGAGCGCAGGTAGAATACTGCCGTTTCGTCCAGCTGGCCGATGGTGGCGCCGTGGCTGCAGCGCACATCGTCGGCGAAGATCTCCAGTTGCGGTTTGCTGTCCATCTGGGCATGGTCGGAAAGGACCAGGTTGCTGTTCTGCTGGAAAGCATTGGTCTTCTGCGCGTCTCTGCGCACCATGACCTTACCGTTGAATACCCCGCGGGCACGGCCCGTCAGTATACCTTTATACAGCTCATTGCTCACACAATGCGGTACGGCATGGTCGATAAAAGTGTGATTATCGATATGCTGTTCTCCATTTGCGAAATAGGCGCCGTAGAGGTTGGTGCTGATATTGGGATTGTTCAGGGTGGCGACAAAATTATTGCGTACGAGCCGCCCGCCGATGTCTATGGTATGGAAGGAATAGGTGCTGTCTCCATCCTGTTCTACATCAGAGTTGCTGATCAGGAACCCTTCGCGGCCCTCGTTCTGAATGCGATAGTGGTGGGCGTGTGCGTTGGGGCGCACCCGGAAACGATTGACGAGGTTATTGAAATAGGTGCCTTCGGCGCCCGGCAGTTCGAAGAAGCCTTCGATCAGGCTTACTTCACTGCTGCGGTCCGTCACGACGATATTCAGCAAATTGCTGAAGGTAGGCGTTTCACCGGGAGCCGCCAGGTGCAGGATGTAAATGGGCTTGTCGACAACGGCATTGGCCTTGGTATGGATGAACAGGCCATGGCGGGCGAAAGCTGAATTCAGGATCATGAAGGGGTCTTCCTGGCCTTCCGTCAGGCTGTCCAACTGGTTTTGCACCACTTCGCCGTGTTTTTCATCGGCCAGGGCGGAGGCGATGTCCGTAATGGTCAGGCCTTCCTGCAACTGGCCCACTTTGGAAAGGCTTTCCTCATAGCGGCCATTGACAAAAACGAGCAGATAACAATCCAGGCCCTTCATCAGGAAGGGCTCGAGCTGCCCTGCTGTTATTTTGGCGGGCGTGCCTACCTGATAATCGGGCTGCAGCACCCGGTTGACGCTGGTGTATTTCCACTCTTCGTCGCGGCGGGTAGGAAAGCGCAGGCCATCGAGCTGTTTGATGGCCTTATCCCGAAACTGATGATAGGGCTGGCTGCGCTGGCCGTTGAGTTTTACCTGCTGCGCTTCGAACAATTCCTGAAAGCGCTGCTTGACATCTGCATATCTATCTTGTACTGCTACTGTTGACATTATTGTTTTTCTGCTTTTTTGAAGGAGAAAATAGAGGGGCTGCCGGTATTATACCGATGCCACAGAGTCCGCTTCCTCTTTGATCCAGTCGTACCCTTTTTCTTCGAGATCCAGGGCCAGGCTCTTGTCGCCAGACTTTACAATGCGGCCGTCGTACAGCACGTGTACCTGGTCGGGGACAACGTAGTCGAGCAGGCGCTGGTAGTGGGTCACGATTATGAAGGAACGCTCTTCGCTGCGCAGCTGGTTGACGGCATCGGCCACGATGCGCAGAGCATCGATGTCCAGGCCGGAATCCGTCTCGTCGAGAATAGCGAGTTTGGGCTCCAGCAGCGCCATCTGCAGCATCTCGCTGCGTTTTTTCTCTCCTCCGGAGAACCCTTCATTGAGCGCGCGCTGCAGGAGTTTCTCGTTCATGCCGATCATTTTGATCTTTTCGCGCACCAGTTTGAGCATCTGTACGGCATTGAGTTCTTCTTTACCCTGTGCGTTGCGGACGGCATTGAGCGTGCTCTTCAGGAAATTAGCGGTGCTCACCCCTGGAATTTCTATGGGATACTGGAAGGCCATGAAAACTCCGGCTAGGGCTCGCTCGTCCACTTCCATTTCCAGCAGGTCTTCCCCCTGATAGGTGATGCTGCCTTCGGTTACTTCATATTCTTCGCGGCCCGCCAGCACATTGGCCAGGGTGCTTTTTCCAGAGCCGTTGGGGCCCATGATGGCGTGCACCTCTCCGGGCTTTACTTCCAGGTTAATCCCCTTGAGGATCTCTTTGTCTTCAATAGTGACTTTCAGGTTTTTTATTGTCAGCATTATTGTGGTTGATTTTTGTCGTTAATATTTTGTGTTGAGGTGTTGAGGTGTTGAGGAAAGGTTTGCACTCCAGCACATAAGCCCTTCTCTACATAAACACATAAACACTTCAGCACAATAAACACTTCAGCACACCTCTTTACCCCACGCTACCTTCCAGGCTGATGGCCAGCAATTTCTGCGCTTCCACGGCAAACTCCATCGGCAGTTCGTTGAATACTTCCTTGCAGTAGCCGTTGACGATCATGTTCACGGCATCCTCTTCGCTGAGGCCGCGCTGCATGAGGTAGAAGAGCTGGTCTTCACCGATCTTGGAAGTTGTGGCCTCGTGCTCCACCTTGGCGGAATTGTTCTCCACTTCCAGGTAGGGGAAGGTGTGTGCGCCACACTTATCGCCCATGAGCAGGGAGTCACACTGAGAGAAGTTGTGGGCATTTTCCGCTTTCTTGCCGATCTTCACCAGGCCCCGGTAGGAGTTGTCGCTGAAGCCGGCGGAAATGCCTTTGGAGATGATGGTGCTGCGGGTATTTTTACCCAGGTGGATCATCTTGGTGCCGGTATCGGCCTGCTGGTGGTTGTTGGTCACGGCAACGGAATAGAACTCGCCTACGGAATTATCGCCCATGAGGATACAGCTGGGATACTTCCAGGTGATAGCAGAACCTGTCTCTACCTGCGTCCAGGTGATCTTGGAATTGGTGCCTTTACACAGGCCGCGCTTGGTCACGAAGTTGTAGATGCCTCCCTTGCCATCCTTATCACCGGGGTACCAGTTCTGAACCGTAGAATACTTGATTGTTGCATCGTCCAGAGCGACGAGCTCCACCACAGCGGCATGCAGCTGGTTCTCGTCCCGCATGGGGGCGGTACAGCCCTCGAGGTAGCTTACATGGCTGCCTTCTTCGGCAACGATCAGCGTGCGTTCGAACTGGCCGGTATCCCGCTCATTGATGCGGAAGTAAGTGGACAGTTCCATTGGGCAGCGCACGCCCTTGGGAATGTACACAAAGGAACCGTCGCTGAATACAGCGGAGTTCAGGGCGGCGTAGAAGTTATCGGTATGCGGTACTACGGAGCCGATGTATTTTTTGACCAGTTCCGGGTGGTTATGCACCGCTTCGCTGAAGGAGCAGAAGATGATGCCCAGTTCCGCCAGCTTTTCCTTATAAGTGGTCTTGACAGAAACACTGTCGATCACAGCATCTACCGCTACGCCGGCCAGCATTTTCTGTTCTTCCAGCGGAATGCCCAGTTTGTTGAAGGTCTCCAGCAATTCGGGGTCGACCTCGTCGAGGCTTTCCAGTTTCTTTTTCTTCTTGGGCGCAGCGTAGTAGATCATGTCCTGAAAATCCACCGGCGGGTATTTGACGTTCGGCCAGGTGGGTTCCTTCATGGTAACCCAGTGGCGGTAGGCCTTGAGGCGCCACTCGGTCATCCACTCCGGCTCGTTCTTTTTCTTAGAGATCTGCCTTACGACATCCTCGTTCAGCCCCTTCGGCAGCCGGTCAGTTTCAATATTACTACTGAAACCATATTTATAGTCGCTTCTGGTGTGCTCTTCAAGCGTCTGCATTGATTCGCTCATATAGCTGGCGTTTTTTTCTGTGGTTTATTTAGACTAATTATAAGCATCTTGCCTGGAATTTATACAAAAAAGTATAAATAAGGTTTAGCGGGGCCTTACTTTTTTTAACTTTTTTTCGGAAGGGCATGAATCCGGGGATTTTGCCAGGAATAAGATAGGTGATTTAACGTGGTAATACGGGAAGAAAATAAAAGGGCCCGGCTGTTGTTCAAACGCCGGGCTCTTTGTGCCGAAAGGGGGAGTCGAACCCCCACGCCCTTGCGGGCACACGCCCCTGAAACGTGCGCGTCTACCAGTTCCGCCATTTCGGCAATTTTGCTTTTAGAACAATTGAAATTTCATTTCTGTTCCAAGGCGGCTGCAAAGATAAAAGGTTTTTTAAAAAAAGAAAACAGTGGAGAAATATATTTTCCGGCCACGTCAGAACGAAAACAGCAACTTCGCGCTCACCCAAGAGCAGGACACTAAATCTCAAGCGGAGAAAGAGTCGAAGCTAGTTACGGATGGAAATCGTCAACAAACCTATCGGAAGCAGGAAGGGGATTTGGGTATGTTCAAAGACCCTCGCGACGGTCAGACTTACAAGACTATTCATCTCAACGGCCTCACCTGGATGGCCGAGAACCTGAACTACGAGGTAGGCGAGGGATGTTGGATTTATGAGAAAAGAACTGGATTTTTGGGCTTAGTGGTTGACAGGGAGAAGGTTGAGGGGTACGGCCGCCTCTACACCTTGGAGGCGGCAATGAAAGCCTGCCCTCCCGGCTGGCGCTTGCCGACGTATGAGGAGTGGCGGGATATGGCGAAAAAGTTTGGTGGTTGTTTTGAAGATTCGGAGGACGGAGGAAAATCTGTTTATAAAGCACTGATCGAGGGTGGTAGCATTGGCTTCTCTGCGCGGCTAGGCGGAAGGCGTCATTATTAGCGAGAAAGCCCAAAGATATATCCAGGAGCTTATGCTCCGGGGATAATCCACAACTTATCCAATTGGTACCGAAGGCGGGAATCGAACCCGCACTCTCTTGCGAGAACTGGATTTTGAATC
>CAYVVK010000107.1:0-13207 GCA_964454855.1 uncultured Phaeodactylibacter sp.
GCCTATGAAACGGCCTATCAGGCCATCAGCAGTTCCACCGCCACCAAATTGCTGGTGGAGACCAACCAGGAGAAATACGCCTACCTCAAGGATGGCATACCGGTTACGTACAAGAATGAAAAGGGGGAGATCGTCCGCAATAAAAAGATCAAGGTATTCAACCTGGAAGAACCCGGGAACAACGACTTCTTGGCGGTACAGCAGCTATGGGTGGAAGGCAAATCCAGGCGCCGGCGCCGGCCGGATGTGGTGGGCTTCGTCAACGGCATCCCGCTGCTGTTCATCGAGCTGAAGGCCCACCACCGCAAATTGCAGGTAGCCTATGATGATAACCTCTCGGATTACCTGGATGTCATCTCCCATCTCTTTCACTGCAACGCCTTTGTGATACTGAGCAATGGCCTGGACAGCAAGATCGGCGCCGCCACCTCCCGCTTTGAATACTTTCACGACTGGAAGCGGATCCGGGAAGAGGAAGAGGGAAGGGTCAGCCTGGAAACCATCATCAAAGGGGTATGCGAGAAGGGGCGTTTTCTCGACCTGTTCGAAAATTTCATCCTCTTTGATGATTCCATCGGCCAGGCCGTCAAGCTCATCGCCCGCAACCATCAGTTTATTGGCGTCAATAAAGCCATCGCCCATTACAAAGAACAGAACGCGAAGTACCTGCGGGGAGAGATCGAGCAGGAGGAAAGGCAGAAGCTGGGCGTGTTCTGGCATACCCAGGGCTCGGGCAAGAGCTATTCGATGGTATTTCTCACTCAAAAAATACACCGGAAGATACCGGGTTCTTTCACCTTTTTGCTCGTCACCGACCGGGAAGAACTCGACAAGCAGATCTACGGCACCTTTGCCGGTGTGGGCGTGGTGGACGACAAGCGGCTACGAGCCAAAAGCGGCAAAGACTTACAACGCCTGCTGCAAACCGATAGCCGTTTTATCTTCACCCTCATACACAAGTTCAACTTCGAAAAGTCGATCACTGAACGGGATGATATCATTGTCATTTCAGATGAAGCCCACCGTACACAAGGCGGTACGCTGGCCCTCAATATGCGCAACGCCATTCCCAATGCTTCTTACATGGGCTTTACCGGCACCCCGCTCTTCAAAGACGATGAACTGACCCGCCGCATCTTCGGCGATTATGTCTCCATCTACGACTTCAAGCGGTCAATAGAGGACGGCGCCACCGTACCCCTGTATTACGAGAACCGGGGCGAAAAGCTCAAGCTCGACAACCCGGAGATCACCCAGCAGATGCGCGACGCCATAGCGGAAGCCGACCTCGACCCCGACCAGGAAGCCAGCGTCAAGCGGCAGTTTGCCCGGGAATACCCCATCATCACCGCCGAAAAGCGGCTGCGGTCGATCGCCAAAGACGTCGTCTGGCATTTCAACAACCGCGGCTACAAGGGCAAAGGCATGTTCGTGGCCATCGACAAGGTGACGGCTGTCAAGATGCACGATTTCATCACCGAAGCGTGGCAGAAGTACATTGGAGAAACCGAAAAGAACCTCCGACGGATAAGCGGCGACCAGGAGCGGCTGGTGGCCGAACGCGATTTGAAATGGGCTAAGGAAACGGAGATCGCCGTGGTGGTCAGCTCCGAGCAGAACGAGATCAGAAAATTCCAGAACTGGGGCCTGGACATCGAACCCCACCGCTACAAGATGAACACCCGCGACCTGGAAACGGAATTCAAGGACGAAGACCACCCCTTCCGCTTTGTGATCGTCTGCGCCATGTGGATCACCGGCTTCGACGTGAAGTCCCTCTCCACCATGTACCTCGACAAGCCCCTGAAGAGCCACACCCTGATGCAGACCATCGCCCGGGCCAACCGGGTACATACGGGGAAGAACAACGGCCTGATCGTCGATTACATCGAGACCTACAAATCGCTGCTGGAAGCCCTGGCCATCTATGCCACTGGCAAACGCGACGAAGACGGCAGCCCCGAAGGCGAAATAGAGCCGCCGGTCAAG
This sequence comes from uncultured Phaeodactylibacter sp., assembly GCA_964454855.1. Classification (GTDB taxonomy): domain Bacteria; phylum Bacteroidota; class Bacteroidia; order Chitinophagales; family Saprospiraceae; genus CAYVVK01. Next base: position 1,990 of record CAYVVK010000107.1, read on the forward strand.
CCCCTGGAAGAACTGATGGAGAGCCTGGAAGAGAGCCTGGCCGCTACCGAGGCCTTCCTCAAGGACGAAGTCGATTTCGAGCTGGACACCATCGTCCATGCCGAGGGCCAGCTCGACCGCCTGGTGGCCGTACAGGCGGGAGTCAATGCCGTGTACCAGACAGATGAAACCAAAAACAAATTTGGTGTGCTGGCGCGAGAAGTATTCAAGCGCTTCAAGGCCCTCATGCCGGACCCGGCCATCAATACCTACCGCCCACGCCGGGATGCCATCAACGCCATCTACGCCGTCATCCAGGAAAACACCGAATCTGCCGACATATCAGCCGTCATGAGCCGCATACAGCGGATCGTCGACGACTCCATCTACAGCCTGGACATCGCCCTGGAGCCCACCGAAGACTACGGCGTGAAGGTGGACCTCAGCACCCTGGATTTTGAGAAGATCGAAGAGGAATTCAGTAAGCCGAACAAGCAGTACACCACCGTCCAATCGCTGAAAAACATCGTCGAGTCCAAGCTCAACCGCATGCTGGACCAGAACCCCGTCCGCATCGACTACTATGAGCGCTACCAGAAGATCATCGAGGAGTACAACCGCGGCAAGGAGGCGGTCACCATAGAAGAGATCTTCCGCAAGCTCAAAGAACTGGTCCAGGACCTGACGGAGGAAGCCGCCCGCTCCACCCGCGAAGGCCTCACCGAAAACGAACTCGCCATTTTTGACCTGCTCCGCCAGGGTAAAGACCTGAAGGACAAAGACCGCCACGCGCTCAAAGAGATCGCCCGTGAATTACTGGAACAGTTGGAAGCGGAAAAGCTCAAAATCGACCACTGGGCGGAAAAGGCGCAAACCCGGGCGGCGTTGCGGCAGGCGATTAATGACTACCTCTTCTCTAAACTCCCCTACCCCGCCTATGATGAGCAGGATGTAGCGGCTAAGACGGAGGTGTTGTTTGAGTATTTTCGGGTTGGGTATGGGGGTAGGGCGGCTTAGGGGGGGTGTCAGGCGCAACTTTCCATCACGCTACTTAGATATATAAGATGACTATGTCTTCCAGGAATGGGACAGCCTTAAATGAAATGATATCGATTGCTATGAGGCTGTTTTCTTTTCGATTTTTTCCATACACCGGAAAAATTTAAAATTTTTTGTCACCTTTTTTCTTTTCGTGGTAATCATTTAAAGGGAAAATGATGCCGTAGATTAGGGAATACCGGCTAAGATAACTTTTACCTCTTTCTATTTAAGTCGAGTCGAATTCCTTCAAAGGAGGTTTAACATCTAAATCCATATTGGTAGCATGGAATCAGTCATCAAGACTTTTTATTGGCTTTTCATCATCGGGTGCATTTCCTTCCTTCTTATTGGCTATGTTACTGGAAAAATCAACTACGTGAATTATGGCATAAAGACCGTTGGAATAGCATTCGGCGCCTATGTAATTGGGGTGCTAATAGGTGGAATATTCGCTATGAAAATAGAAATAATTGGGATACAGTTCTTTTTTCTGCTTTTAGCATTGATTCCTCTGGCTATATTGTTTTATGTGATCGTATCATTTGAGGCAGTGTTTAATCCACATCATTACTTTTTTGGTGGAAGCTTTGTTTTGGGCATGCTTACAGCAGCTAAAGTCTCTATAGATAAATATGGCCTATGACCAAATTCGCTTCTCTTTTTAATCAATTAAGATCATGGACGTAAGCAAAGGGGAACAGCTATTTGTCAGCTATAAAAGTGAGAATGCTAACCTGGTGAGGAAGCTTGTTGATTTCCTTCTCTCCCAGGCCATACCTACCTGGTTTGTAGAATATGATCTGAAACTGAACGATTTTTCTCAATTAGAAAAAGTAATTGAAAGTGCCATATTGTCCTCAAAATATGCGCTTTTGTTTATTGATGAAGCTTGGTCTTCTTCCGATTTCATTGCCAAGGAGGCTAAATGGATTGAAAAATGTTGTACCAACCATGGACTTAATGTACTCGTGGTCAAACTGGACAAAAGTAAAAATCATCGCCATAAATACTCCTCCCTCTTTAAGCATGACTTCCCCGAGTTACAATATGATGGTGATTTTGATTCTTTGATTAAGTTTCTATCAGAGAATACCACGTTTCAGTTCCCATCAATCACTTTCCCCACATTTCGTGACGATTCTGAAAGATTCAAAATTTATAAGGGCGTAGATTTCTCCCCAGGCCCATTCCGTTTTGATCACCAAAAAACAGCGGCTCGAAGGGCTGAAATGAGGGAGGAAAAAAATCCTTTTATAAAATTTATTATAGAGCCGCTTTTTTCAAAGAGGCTATACCATGTTCTCCATTGTTTCAATGGCGAATTCCTATCAAAAAAGATCAGGTTGGTCATACTGTTTTACCCTTACAATGCAACTACCTTCGGTTTTTTCCCTTCCTTAACCCATTTTGATGACGATATCAAAACATACTTCTATTACAGAAAGTACGCTGAAAAATGGGTCACTGGCAAAAAATGGAAAGATAAGGGCGCACATATCTTCATGCATCATGGAAACAGAAATCTAGGCTTTTCCTACTTCATTCCTACCGAATCGACAGTGGACGGAGTTAGCGGATGGGAAAGACACTATGTCATTGGATTGCGGGATTCCAAAAAAAATGAAAAGGTCAAAGGAGAGATCAAGTTAGTGTTCTTTTGTGAAGAAGTTAAAGACCCCAGGGTCTTTCATTCCCTTTGTTTGCATATCGAAAATATTGCCAGTTCTCTTAGAATTGATTCCCGAAAGGTTTATTCAAAGTCTTTCAAGAACTATCTATCCATAGTAGTCACGCTTACCATTGTAGGGATGGTGGGGCTACTTTTCGCTGGGTATGCGTCAAACAACGGGCTTTGGGCTACCCTTAAGATAGCTCTTGTCTTCCTTGTAGGAGGACTTTTAGTCTTTCTGTTTTTATTCTATTTGATCGGTGAGGTTCAAATAATGATAAGCGACACTACTGATAACAAGGATGACAGAACTCCTCTACAAAGAGCACTCACCATTTTTATATTCTTACTATTCATTGCCTTCACTATCAGGTTTCTGGTTTCCCTTATTTAAAAAGCTTTTCAAGCTTGGAATTAATTTTTTTCATGATGGTTATCCTAGGAATTTTTTCGGAAGCAAATCAACCCTATTTGATCGGTGCAGGTATAGCCTTTATCATTGGCCTAATTGCCTCAATTGAGGAGGTCGGTAAGTTTTTTACTTTACTCTTCAATATTGCCGTTACATTTTTTTTGATTTCAGGAATTTATTTCTTGATCGCAAAAACAAGCTTCTGGTGGGATTTTTCTCCTTTCTTAATGGCTGTTGCGATCATATTCGGAGGTGGGATCGGAATGTATATTGCAAAAGTAGGGTTGGGTTGACGGATAAATGCTATACAACTATTTGGTAACACGGCAGGAAAACTTTTAAAGAACTTCGCCTCGCCTCCGAAGCTGGTCAAAATAGTTGCCAATATGGTAAGTTTTTTGAGAAGAGGTAATTGAAACCAGTATAGAAGAGTATCTAAAAACACTAAAAATAAAAGTTATGGAAGACAACAAAAGCCCAGGTTGTTTGGTAATTATTGCATGGACAATCGGAATAATTATTGCTGTCTTTACTGGAGGGACCTACAGAACAGAGGTTACAATCCCGTTGAATAATAAACCGAACCTAATCTATGAAAATTCCTTTATGGAAGAATTTACTGCCCATAGTTGGCTCGGAGGTTTTGTAAAAGGAGAACAACCGGATTTAAAGAATACGCTGGCAAAATACCGAAAAAATGGAAATGACGTTTCAGAGATTACCGTAAAGACTCGATTTTCGGCACTAAATATAATAGTAAACGCCGTCACATTATTCATTTACTGTCCAAAAACTATAATAATCGAGGGAACAATAGTGCGGCCTGCCGAGACGACAATCGAACCGGGTTAGATGAATGGTCTGCTCAAGGGAAAAACCTCTTAACATCATAAGCTAGTGCCGGTTTGAAGTGAAAAGTACTTCAAAAGAGATCTACGGACAAAAATTTGAAGATCATGTTTACATTTTTCCTCGGTTAATGAACTCACTGGAGGATGCGGGATATACTAATGCGAATGCCCATACTGCTTATTAGGTTTTGAGGCCTCGCACTCCAATGATCAGCACCTGCTTCAAGATCTGAAAAAATTTTCGATGTTAAGGCAGATTAAGTAGCCATGGGGTGAACATAGGCACTTTGGTGCCAATCTACCTCCCCGCATTCACATACCCTATCATTGAAGCTATGTTCATAACATGTGTATCTCCCACATTTGCCACATTTAAAACAACCCTGAAGATTTTGAAAATCAGGTATCGTGAAAGCAACAGCATTAACGATCGTCATCGGCTTTCCACAAACCAAACAATTAGTTTCTAAAATCTTCTTCTTTAATATTTTATCTGGATCCATTCGATAAAGTTTTATTTTCCTTCAACAACTTTTCGTAGCCCTTTGATTATTTTCAGTTTTTCGGGATCAGTACTAAAGCGAAGTAGTGCCCGATTTAGAACATGCATAGCTCTATCATAGAAAGAAAACTCCATCAAGGACTGAGCATATCTTATGTGAAAGTTTGAGTCCAATAAATCATCATCCGGGCACGAATACAAGGTTTTTCCTCCAGTGGCTACTACTCTACCCATATATTCGATCAATTCAGCTTCAGACTCACGGTTCTTATATGATTGAACGAAATAATCGGTCAATATCTCCCAGCACCGCCAACATTTTTCTCCATCCGGTCGCTCAGAAAGCACCATTATAGCATTTCTTATTCCTTGGCTTTCTTGCTGAACTGATCGGGTTTGATTATTAGCCAAAGAATTCAATTCATTTAGAAGCTTTTTGCAATCTAAATGTTTTGTAGGTTGAATAGCCCCTCCTGCTTTGAGCATCTCATTCGTCGTAGCAAATTTTATTGGATTTACAGCCTCTAATTCCGAACTATAATTTTTCCCTTCATATTCTTTTCCTAGTGCATAACATGTAATTATCATATTTGAAAGTAACTCCTCATCTGGTTTGGTTATTTTTGCCTTAGCCATTTTACCATAATAATATGCTTCTTCAAAAGATTTTTGAAGCATACATGCATTACAAAGATTAATCATAATGTCATCGACAATGGGGCTATCTAAACCAAGCTTTTCATTGATGTGGTAAGCCATCAAGGTTAGAACCTCGTAGTTATGAAGCAAATTAATCTCCCGATAAAGTGTCCCGCCAAAGAATAGGCATTCCACAACCCCTTCCCGATTGATATTTTTATAAGTTTCTTCCATAAGTTTTTGTATCAGGCTTTCGATCATTGCAGCATTGTTACCAGCCTGCTTCACTGATTCCTGTATATTATTAAGAAACGGAATTAATGACTCGTGGGAAAATGAAGTTTTCATGAGAGGAAATTTAAATTTTAGCGTAGCTTTTTAGAAAATTCAGCAATTCCTTTATGAGATCCATTAGCTATCCATTCTAATGATCCGATGATACTGTCAATATGAAAAGTTTTCAGAAAAAAATCTTTTCTAGATCCTTGGAAGGAAAATAGTACTCTCAACATGGAAGGAGTTTTCCTTATTGGATGAGGAAATACAAGCTTAACCATTCTGAACGTAAGATTGGCTAAAGGCATCCCAAAAGTAAACATTCTATGTTTATAGAGTTTATTATTGACATCTGTCTTGTGGAGGAGATGAACACCTATCTCCTCAACCTCAGCAATATTTAAAGAATGTTTCTCAGCAATTTTTGGGTTAGAGTCAAAAAACATTTGCAGACTTGACGAAACCTCATTATCAAAAGCTTCCATCTCTTCTCTTAATCTAATCCTATCGATCCAATCCCTTTCAGTGTTAAATTGCCTGGGTTTAAGCAAGTCGGTTTGAACTTCCGAGTGATGACTTTCATATATACCGTAATCGAGTTCGAATTTAAATTTAGAATTATCCCCGTGCTTAAATCTCTCATGATTTTCTCGCTGTCTTCCTAAAAGGCTATTAATTTCTTTTCCTTTTGATCTAAGGAAAATTGAGCCGAAATCTCTTATGAATCCCTGATAACTGAATTTCAAGCCCACCTCAGTATTAATCCAATAGTTTTTTTCATCGCTACTTTTTTCAGATAAGAGAGGGATACTTTTTATTGCGATATTTAGCCATCGGCCTAATAAAACGATAACCTGATTTATTTCTTCAACCTCGTGAAAAAGTCCAGATTTTTTTTCTTCTAAGGAAGGAAATAATAGAAAAAACTTCTCAACCCGGAACTCTTCATTTCGCTTCAGTACAATGAAATGTATATTCTTCAAGGGAAGCTTTCGCAGTGCACGCTCTAATTCAGCAAGGCAATAACCTGAGTCTAAGTAATCATTTGACAAGAACACCACCACCCTTTCTGCTTTATCTATCCCCTCATTGATCTTTTCCTGGAAAATAGCCTGCTCTTTATGATTAATGGAAAACTCATCCATCCATAATGATATAGAGTGCCCCTTCAGCCAATCTGCTAAAAGCCTGATCAATTCTACTTGAGAACTTCTGTAACTGAAAAAGAGCATGTTTAAAATTGAGTTTATTTTAATCATTTAGCCCCATAGCGAAAGGATATTGAATAGTTCCTAAGCAGAGCATGAACGTTGAATGATTTGCCTCTTCTACCAGCTTTTACTTCTATTTAAATAAGAACGGGAGCTGGATTAACACTTCTCCCATATATCTTCGTTGAAAGTTATAAAATTTTAACTTAGCTTCCTTATTTTTTGATTATATAAATTGAGAGAAGGGCATTTACTATTGATAAATACCAATTTGACAGGTCAACAATTGAAGAGTAATTATGAGGTTTATTGTTTCTATGATTAGTCTTTTTTTCGCAATTTAACCGTCAAATCAATTCCACCTTAGGCCCATGCCCAACAAACGCCCCATCCTCCTCTTCGCCTTCGCCAACGACGAAGCCTTCCGCCTCCGCCTGGAGGACGAAGAAAGGTCATTGAGAGCAGCCCTGGCGGAGGCCGACCGGCACAAGGAGATTGAGTACAAACTCATCGGGCAGGCCAATCTCGACGACATTTACAATGCCTATAATAATTTCAACAACCAGATATACATCTTCCACTACGGTGGCCATTCCGGAGGCGAATTCCTGCATTTGAGTGGAGGGCATGCCCGCTCCGAGAGCCTGGCTACCCTCATGGGGCAGCAAAAATACCTCAAGCTGGTATTCCTCAATGGCTGCTCCAACCGGGCGCAGGTGGAGGCGCTCTTTGCTAGGAGCGTCCCGGCGGTGATCGCGACTAGCGCACCGGTGGGCGATGGCGCTGCCCAAAAACTGGCGGAGCAGTTCTACAAAGCCCTGGCGGGCGGAAAAACCATTAAGCAAGCCTTTGATACCGCAGCTTCATATGTGCAGAATAAAAAGCCGGAGCTGGACATCCGCTACCGGGGCGTCAATTTTGATGAGATAGAGGAAGACGGCTTCCCCTGGGGGCTCTACGCCCGGGAAGAAGCCTCTCTGAATTGGCACTTCGGTTTGGTGGAACAGGAAAGCAACTTAGAGATCCTCGCCCGCTTGCGCGAAGCTTCCCACAAACGCTACCGCGCCTTCACCGAGGCGGGCGGGCGCTATCAGTACCTTCGCATCGACGAGGCGCTGCTGGCAGGCATAGAGAATACCCGCGAGGGCGAAGCCCGCAAGCTCATCAGTACGAGAATTGGGGAAGAAAAAACACCGCTAGAGCAAAGCCTGGAAGCCCTCTGGCCGACTGAATGCTCACACGCCCTGCTTGTAGGCGCCGGCGGCATGGGCAAGACCGTTTCGCTAATCCAACTGTGGGAACATTACCTGAAAACTGAGCGGGCAGACTGGCCGGCGCCGTTGTTCATTCCACTGAACGAGTTTAACAACCGCCCGAAGGAAGGCTTTATCCGGAATTACATACAAGAGCACTACGGCGGAGAAAACATTGATCGGCTATTGAAGGAGGCCTTACAGATCGGAGATACCTTCTACCCCCACCTCATCCTCCTGCTCGATGGCTTCAACGAAGTCACCGCCGGCAGCAACGAACTCTTCCTGGAGGTCAACGAGCTGCGGGCGCCCGACAAGTACCCCGGCGTGCAGCTGGTGCTCAGCTCCCGGGTGGACATGCGGCAGGCCTACCAGTGGCAACGGTTTCAGTTGCTGGAGCTGCAGCCCTTGTCGGATGATCAGATCGAAGCTTTTCTACAACAGCCCCTGCCCACCGATCCCCGCCTGCTGGAGCTGCTGCGCAACCCCATGATGCTGAGCATCTACGCGGCGCAGACGGAGCTGCCGCAGCGCTACCGGGATAAGGGGCTGCTGAAGGAAGAGATGGCCAGCACGGGGGAGATGCTCTTTAATGTAGAGATGTTGCAGCGGATCAAGATCGAGGAGCTGCACTTGGCCGATCTTCCGAAGCAGGCTTTCCAGCGATTTATATTAGAGCATTTGCTGCCGGCGATTGCCTGGCAAATGCAGCAGGCCGGTCTATTCTTCCTGGAAAAAAAGGGAGCAGGGAAGAGCAGTTGGGCATGGAAGAAGCCCTGCAACAGGCGATCACAGCATGCCTGAATGAGGATTTCTTTGATGCTTTTCCGTTTTTCGACGAGCATTTAGAAGAAGAACAGTTTAAGGGAAAGCTTCGGAAATTATTCAATCAGGCGATAACCAAGGTATGTTGCCGGGAGCTGGCGCTTTTGATAGCGGAAGACGGCAACTACCGCTTCCTCCACCAGAACTTCCGGGATTATTTTGCGGCGCGTCATGTGCAGAATCAGATACAGATCGCCTTGCAGCAAAAAGTACTGCCCGATGTATTGAAGAATGCCCCGCTGGACTTCTATATCCGCCACATATTAGGCGAGCTGGAAGGAGAGCACTACAACAAACCGGTTTACCTGGAAAAAGAAAGGCGTTGGAGCGCGGATCATTGTACCCGGAATAACCTGCTTGCCCGGTCACTGGAACAATGCCGGGGTGTTTTTGACGCCGGCCAGCTTGGCTACACCGTTTGGAATACACTCACCATTGGGAAAGAGCAACGCGGCGAGTTGAGCGGTGCAAGCCTGGGCCGGCTAAATTTCCAAGAATTCTCCTTCAACGGCCTGCGCAGCTCCTGGCCGGGCCTGGCAGCGCGCCTAAGAGAAGGCGTTTTCAGAGCGGAAAGCCTGTTCTCTCAGGGCCATTGGGCCGGGGTCAATAGTGTGGCTTATAGCCCGGATGGGGGCCGCATCCTCACCGGCTCGCTCGACAAAACGGCCAAGGTATGGGATGCCCAAACTGGGCAGTGCCTCTTGACCCTGGAGGGCCATTGGGCCTCGGTCAGTAGTGTGGCCTATAGCCCGGATGGGGGGCGCATCCTCACCGGCTCGTCCGACAAAACGGCCAAGGTATGTGATGCCCAAACGGGAGCGTGCCTGATGACGCTGCCCAATATCCCCGGCCTGCTCATCCAGGGCTGCGATTTTCGGAATCTGCATCCAGCTTCTGAATTGTCGGAAGGGGAATTGTTGAGATAAGAGGGCGAGTGAGAACTAAAAGTCTTATTTTAGCATTTCATCAGGAAAAGAATACGTCAATGGTAAACTGGAGGGAACATATTCATTCGGATGACAAGATTTTACTCGGCAAACCAGTGATCAAGGGTACCAGAATATCGGTGGAATTTATCCTGGAAAGATTGGCCAATGGATGGACAGAGCAAGAAATCCTGGAGAATTATCCAAGGTTGACCAAGGATGCTTTATATGCTGTGTTCGCCTATACCTACGAGTGTATGAAAGATGGAATGCTGTACCTCCCAAAAGTGACCAGAGCCTAGCCCGATGAAGTTACTAGCCAATGAGAACTTCCCGCTGAAAAGCTATAATGTCCTTAAGGAAAAAGGTTATGATATCAAACATATTGGCCATGAACTACCAAGCATCACTGACGAGGAGGTCATGGCAATAGCCATTGAAGAAGGCCGCATCATCCTTACTTTTGATAGCGATTATGGGGAATTGGTCTTCAAATATGGATATCAACCCGAGGGGGTAATCTATTTCAGATGGAAAGAGTTTACACCTGATTATCCTGCTGATTATTTACACGAAATTTTTGAAGCAGGCCAGATTCAATTCGCCGGCTTGTTCACTGTGATCGACGAAAACCAGATCCGGCAACGGAAAATAGCAGGTTGAATATTTGTTCCTGGCATTGCTATGGCATTGTTGGTGAAGAAAATTGGTCATAGAAATCAGGTGAACTGGCGTAGGTGCTGCCCCAAACAAAAGTCCAATTTAACCAACCTCTCGATGGAATAACACCTGCTTCAGATAGAGTTGCTCGACACTCTTCATACACTATATGGTGAAATAACGATAACACCCGGTGTAATAAAGGCAGAACGATCGCTGATGCCTATGGCATTAAGATAGTTGGAATCTAGGCGTCCTGATCCAGGCTAAGCAACAAGGGGTAATATCTTCGGTAAAACCCAATATCGAGAAATTGATCGAAATCGGTTTCAGGCTGGACGAAAAGCTTATCTGTATAATCCGGATGAAGATTTCGAACCGCTGCTTTCTTTAGCAGCGCTGGCTTATGAACAAAAAACCGGTTCGGAATTGGCAAGCCCGCCAGAGAGGCCATTGGGAAATATTAAGTGCGCTAAAGAAAGAGCAGCCCCTACGCCGCCTTCGTAATCTCATCCAAAACAATAGCCCCTGTCACCCCTTTCTGCGCCTTCACCTGCACCACATCCGCCCAGTAAGACTTCACAATCTCATTGATCAGGTGGCTGGGGACAGTGATGGTGTAAACCTCTTTAGTCTTCAGGCCTTGCAGGCGGATCTGGCTTTCTTCGGCATTGGCGTATGTTAGATCATTGGATGATGGTATAACGATTCTCCAAATAAAACCGTTAACTTTATGTGCAGTACAGAAACTCAACTCAGATGAGTATGACCACCAAGATCAGCGTGCCCTTATCCGAAGTCGATGAAAAGTTCCTGAAGGAACTCAAAGAGAAGTATCCCAGCCATACCCGCCTGGATATTCAGGTAGTCAACCTGGATGATATTCCTGCTTTTACAGAGGAGGACTTCTGGAGCATTATCGGCTTGCTGGATTGGAATGCAGAAACGAGAAATGAAGTATTGACCCCGGCCGT
>CAYVVK010000108.1:0-13173 GCA_964454855.1 uncultured Phaeodactylibacter sp.
AAGCGAACTGCAATTGCAACGATTTACCATCAATTTTATCCCGAACTCACGTTAGTTACCTGGCGTGGTCGTTCAGGTCGTGGATGGCGCGCAGGATGTCCGCCCGGCTGATCTGGCCCATGAGCTTACCATTGTCATCTACGACAAGTAATCTTTTGTATGGAGTGGTCAAAAAGATGTTGGCCACGTCGTAGATATCCGCCTTGGCGGAAATGGTCTTCATGATATTGGTCATGAAATGGGAGGCGGTATTTTTATCCACCGGCTGATCGTGGTAGGAGCTGTCGACTAGCACTTTCAGGCAGTCCTTATCGTCAATGAGGCCCACCAGGTCATTTTTATCATTGAGCACCGGGGCGCCGGTGATCTGCTTTTCCATCAAAGTGTTGACGACCTCCAGTATATCGGTATCGGGGTGGAAGGTGATCAGGTCACTGGCCACGGTCATGTATTTGGTGACGGGAGCGGTTTCGAACTCGCGGGTTTTGCGGGTGCGTTCTACGGGTTTATTCTGGTAATTTTTCATGGCAATCCGGTTTTGGGTATTGGGAATATTATTTTAAAAGGGGCTAATAAGATAACTATTTTCTGGCTGAATTCCTAACCAGTTTTTTAGATGTACAATTCGGCCACTAAAGTTTTTTTTATAATTTTTGGTTCCTTGACAAATCCTGTGTTCCAAAGACAGTGCTTCATGCGGGGTCAATGCGACGTGAAAGAGCAAGGATTTCGCATAAAGCACTGTCCACAGGATTTGTCAAAGAAGGCAATTTTTAAATCAAAGAAAATATTTTACATGAATTAATTCATGAATTTTTTGTAAATTCCATGAATCAATTCATGTAAAATGGAAAATCTAATACGACAATCCAGAGAACTGGCCAATAATGTAAGCACCGGCCACATACGAGAGTTGCGAGAGCGAATTGAGTGGACGTGGCGGCTAATCGGTATAAAAGGAGCAAGAGGGGTTGGAAAAACGACCTTATTGCTCCAGCAAATGAAATTATCAGACCCCGGCCACCACCACAGTATATATCTTCCACTGGATGATCTCCATTTCTCCACAAATGGATTAAGAGAAACCGTAGAAACGCTTGCCAATAGGGGGGTTACTCACTTCTATCTCGATGAGGCACACAAATATGCGGGGTGGTCGAGAGAGGTCAAAAATCTATATGACCTAAAACCTGGCCTCTATGTAGTTTTCACGGGTTCCTCCATTGTGGAATTGAGCCGGCAACAGGTGGACCTCAGCCGGCGCGCCGTCATGTATGACATGCCCGGCCTTTCCTTTCGGGAATGTTTGCACTTAAAAAATATTTTGAAAAGGCCTGCTATTTCACTGGAGGAATTATTAGCAGAACACGAAAAGATCTCATTGGAAATTTCTGATGCCATTAAACCTCTAAAATACTTTCCGGCCTATCTGGAGCATGGGTATTATCCTTTTTTTCTCGAAAGCCTTTCTTTGTTTTCTATACGCCTGAAGCAGGTTGTTCAACTCGTTTTGGAATCAGACCTTACTTCCGCAGAGGGTGGGCCGGTCCAAAAAGTATCTAAAATTGCTTTGCTCCTGCAAATTATTGCTGAATCCGCGCCATTTATTCCTAACATATCCAAACTGGCGGAGCGCTCAGGAATAGACCGCAATACTTTGCTGCGATACCTTTACCATCTTGAACACGCTCAGCTGACTGCTTCACTGTATAAAAAAGGCAAGGGAATTACAGCGCTACAGAAGCCAGAAAAAATATACCTGGACAATACCAACCTTGCCCACGCCATGTCTCCAGAGCAGCCCAATATTGGGAACCTAAGAGAAACTTTTTTTTACAATCAGGCCAGGCAGAACCATCTTGTCCAGTATGCTACAGACGGGGATTTCCTCCTCGACAATAAAGTCGTTATCGAGGTTGGAGGAAAAAACAAAAAAGCCAGCCAGGTGAAGCACCTGCCAGAATACTTCGTCGCCGCCGACGATATCGAAACGGGTATAGGAAAGCAGATCCCCCTTTGGTTATTCGGTTTCCTGTATTGAGCCTATTTTGAAAGGGCACTATAGGACTCCTGCAGCACCTTTGCTGAGCGTGCCAGGCTCTTCGCTTCCCCTTCCGCCAGATCCGCCTTGATGATCCGCTTCACCCCATCTCGGTCGATCAGGCAGGGCACGCTGATGCAGACCTCGTCCAGGCCGTACTCGCCCTGCAGCAGGATCGAGGTGGTCAACACACTGCTCTGGTTGCGCAGGATGGCGCCGGTGATGCGCGTGAGGGCCAGGCCCACGGCGAAGTAGGTAGACCCTTTATAATCGATAATGTGGTAAGCAGAATTCCGGACCCGCTCTTCAATTTCCCTTTTTTGTTTGGCCCATTCTTCCCGGGTGCGGCTTTCCAGGCAGTAGGTATCCACGGGCACCCCGCCGATGTTCGCCATTGACCAGGCGGCAAACTCGCTGTCGCCGTGCTCGCCAAGGATGTAGGCGTGTACGTTGTGCACCCCCACCCCGCAGTACCGGCTGATGAGAAAGCGGAAACGGGCGCTGTCCAAAACCGTACCTGAACCGATGATGCGGTTTCTGTCCCAGCCGGAATGTTCCAGGGCCACCCGGGTGAGCACATCGACCGGGTTGGCCACCATGAGCACTACGGCCGGCGACTGTTGTTCGATGATATCATCCATGATGCTCTCTATAATGCGGGCATTGCGCTGCAACAGGCTGAGGCGCGACTCTCCCGGCTTCTGGCTGGCGCCGGCGGTTATGACAACCACCTGGGCGTCTGCATAATCTTCCTTACTGCCCTCGTGGATGCTTACCGGCGGATAATAAGGCAGCCCGTGAGAGAGGTCGAGCACCTGCCCCGCGAGCAAATCTTCGTTGAGGTCTATTAAGGCGATCTCATCGGCCTGTCCGTTCTGGGCCAGGGCGTAGGCGAAGGTGGCCCCCACATCTCCCGCACCGACGATCACTACTTTTCTGGACTTCCATTGCTCTGAATTCATGCTGTTTGTTTTGATGGTACTGTTGTAAAGCGCATAGAGGGCGATGAAGTTCACAAAAGAAAAAGCCCCGCCGAGAAAATCCGGCGGGGCAACCCTCTAATTAAAATGGAGGTTTCGGATTAGTATCAGCTTTGGTTGGGGTTCATCATCTTACCGATAAAGAGTACGCTATTGGATTGAATGTCCCGGATCAGGAAAACAAAGGGGCGGTCCATGACCATCACCGGAATAAGAGGCATAGAAGTCTCGACTATGCCTACCGAAGTCGCCGCTCCGGCCTCAGTGCCTTCTTCATTGACTTCGATAAAGGCCTTATGCATCACCTCATCGATGTACAGGCTGGCATCGGCAATGCCGGTAAAATCAGCCTGGCCACCGAAAGCAATGCTCATCCCCAGAGCAGACAGCACTTTATTCAAATTTTGCTTATACTCCATTTTAAAGCTCGGAAGGTTGAAAAGCATTTCGCTGTCCCGGAATTCTGCCGACCAGGCCCGCCAGTTTTCCTGATTCAACTCCCGGATCACATCATCCACAGTGTACCCTTCCTTGGGAAGGAAAACAGTCATGGTAAATACAGAATCGCCATAGGGAATGTCAGCTGCCTGAAACTGCTCCCGTTCCAGGTAGGGAAATACGGGTTCCAGATATTTCATCATTTCCACCGGTACGGTGGTGCCATCTTCCAGTTTAAAATCCTCCTCTGTGGTCAATTCCGGATCAAAAGGGTGCGTCCAGGCGCCTTTAAAGTAGATGGTGTTGATGAGGTACATGACCACATCAGGCGGGATGTTCTGGTCGAGGATGGTTTGGATCAGGCCGTTGGTATTTTCCTTGACCCAACCGTTAATGGCGTCCCGGGTGGCGGGGTCTGCAAAATCCACCTCTTCCACCTTGCCGCCGAAGTGGTCCCGGTTGGTGGCCAGGAAATCTTCCTTGGCGGGAAAGCCTTGCCGGTACCAGATCGAATTGGCGAGCTTCATCTCCACCTCGGGATCGAGCAGGGGCAGAAAGCGCAGAAGATCCTTAAAGCCATCGTTCACCTGATCCAGGCTGAGGCCGTTCTGTTCGAGCGTGGCCATCATGTCTTCCCGGGTCTGCCCCTTGGCGCCGTTGACGGTCATAGACAGGGCGGTAGCTACACTCATAGGAGAAATAAAGATGTTTTTGTCGGGTGATTCCTTGTGTAGCTCCTGGAAAAGGTTGAAGCCGAAGTCGGTGTTGGAAGCTGCTACCTGACAGGTTTCGGCATTTTCATCACAATTGATCACTTCTACCGGGCCCGGGCCTTCGATATCCGCTTTTTCACATCGGGTGAAGAAAAGCAGAGCACAGAATAAGAGAAATGGAATGGGCTTTTTCATCTTGGATTGTATTTTGAATATGGAATTAATTGCATAGGCTACGGCCATGAAGGCCAGGGCAAGCATTAAGTGCATTGTTTTCATAGCAATAGGTTTGATATTGCTAAGACGCAGCCCTTATATAAAACGTTGGGGAGCAGGCCGCAGTTTTTAGCGTGAAAAGGCCTGTTGAAAAGTAGAGGTATTGCCCATCGGGTCTTTTACCTCAAGGTATAAGTGGTGGCTGCCCTCCGGGAGCGTATCTTCAAAAGTATGCTCCAGGAGTTGATTCTTTTCATCGTAGGCAAAGAGCACCCACTGCCCGTCGATGGTTGCATAATAAGAGAGGCGTCCCAACTGGCCCGCCGCAGCGATATCGTCGTATATCCGGAACTGAAGAGCAGGAAGGCCGCGCATGTTCTCCTGAAAGTTAAGCGGTTCGATGGTTGGGGGCACCGCGTCCGTAGAAATATAGAAATCCCCTAATCTGCCTACACTCGCCCGCAGGAAGCCATCTTCCCACTGGCCGCCGTAATTGGCCACATGCCCTTCCGGGCTGCAGTAAGCAATAAAGGCCTTATCCTTCAGCGGGTCGGGAATGAGCAGGGTAGGCCGGATGGCAATCTCCACTTTGCGGTGAAGGGGAGTGAGCCCATCCTGAATGCGGTGCACCAGAGAATAAATATTATAAGAATCCTCCAGCAGCGGTTCATAATGCAGATAGAGGTTTTCGTACAGCGTGCTGTCGGGGAAGAACAGTTGAAGAGAAGGGGTTTGGACTATGCTGGGCTCATCATAGGGCAAAAAATACTGGTATGTGTTTTTGGGTGGGCTGGTTTCTTCCTGTCGCCGCTGCAATAAGAACTCCACCTGGGAGGTGTTACCGGAAATATCGCTGGCCAGGAGGGTGATTTTCGCTTCCTGTCCGGGATCAAGTGATGTGACACCGTCCTCCCGTTCATAAGCCGAGAGGTAATTGCCGGGCATCAGATAGCATCGGTTGTAGTATTCTCCTTTTTCATGAAGGGCGGCGTAATCGATATGGGCGCTGAGGTATCCCGATTCCTCAAAGCGGAATTCATCCATGCGGATTTGATAACGGAGGGAATCATCCACCAACATTTTCAACTCATAGATGCCGTTGCGGTTGTAGGAAAGATTCTGCTGGTCGAAGGCGGACAGCCCGATGCCGGTGAGGCGGGAAGAAGTATACAGGATTTTGCCTGCCGCCGGCTGATAGGAGGCTCCGCCGCCACGTAAAACATAGGAGGCCTGTGGAAAGGAGTTCCCACCTTCATCGATGGCATACAGCTTCAACTCTCGAAGCCGGGGCGGCCGCTTATCGGCTACCAGCAGGCCGAAGGCCAGGGGGTTGATGGGTTTATCGGTTTCGGATTCCCGGATCTCGAAGTGCAGGTGCGGCCCGAAGGAATGGCCGGTCATACCCATCCTGCCGATTTCCTCTCCCTGCTCAAAATTGAAACGCCCTGCTTCGGGGAAAAGCCTCACGGCATAAGATTGCTGCGCATGCTGATGGCTTTTCACATAATCTTCGAGTTCCGGGCTAAAGGCTTCCATATGAGCATATACGGTGGTATACCCCTCAGGATGCCGGAGGTAAAGTACTTTGCCATATCCTCCCGGGCTTACTACAATTCGGGATACGCTTCCACCGGCAGCGGCAAACAGAGGCTGGCCCACATCGCCCTTAATATCTATACCGGAATGAAAGTGGCCGGGCCGCAATTCGCCAAAGGTGCCCGAGAGCTGCAGCGGAGCCTTTACGGGAAGGCCGAAATAGCCCTGTGGATAGGTATTGTCCTTCTGAAAGGTAAAAGAGAGAAATAAGAGAAGTACGATGGACCAAATTACGCCCCTCATGGTAAAATGATTATCCGTTACGCGGCAAATATAACAATTCCCCTTCAGGGCTTATTCTTCCGCGGCGGTGTCATTGACGATCCAGCCGGACCAGCTGCCGCGCAAGGTCTGTTCCGCCTCATTTTTGCGCAGGTGCCCGAGGAATTCCCGGCGTTTGATGCTGCGGGCGCCCAGGCTGGCCAGGTGGCTGGTCTCCTGCTGGCAATCGATGAGCCAGAAGCCGCGCTTTTCCAGTTCCCTGACCAGGGTAATGAAGCCGTATTTGGAAGCATTGCTGGCATGGGCAAACATCGACTCTCCGAAAAAGACCTTACCCAGCGATATGCCGTACAGGCCGCCCACCAGTTCTTCTTCCTTCCAAACCTCTACGGAGTGGGCATAGCCCTGTTCATGTAGCTGGCAATAGCCCTCGACCATGCCTCTTGTGATCCAGGTTCCGCGCTGGCCGCTGCGTTTCTGGCTGGCGCATTCCCGAATGACCCGTTCGAATTCCTGGTCGAAAGTGACGTCAAATTTGCGCTGGTTGAAGTAGGGCCGCATGCTGCGCGCCACCTTAAGTTCGTCGGGAAACAATACAAAGCGGGGATTGGGCGACCACCAAAGAATGGGTTCTCCGGGGCCGAACCAGGGGAAAATGCCCATGCGGTAAGCCGTGAGCAGGCGGCGGGGAGAGAGGTCGCCGCCAATGGCCAGCACCCCTTCTTTTTCTGCCAGCTCGGGGTCGGGAAAAGCGATCTTTTGGTCAGAAAGCCAGAAAATAGGCATTCTTTTTTTAATGCTTCTTTAGATGGAAAAAATAAACGGGAGGAAAGCAGGCGGCCCTGAAAAATACGCTCGTATTGTTTATTCCCTTTTCCGGGCCGCCCTGATAAAAGCTCAATTAGCTTAGCTGCATTCTTCGATAACAGCAGACAGGCCGCGGTCTACCAAAGCGTCTTTTTTGGGTTTGAGCACGCTCTTCGGAGCCGTTTTTACGGTCGCCTTTCCTTTGAAATGAATGATCATCGACAGCTGTTCCGATTGTTCCCGGGAGTGGTTGAGCACTTCCATAAAACATTGTATCACCCAATCAAAGGTATTGTGATCATCGTTGTAGACGATGAGCTGGGCTTTCTCACCAATATCGGAATCCGAAATTTCGTCTTCGACAACGACTTCCTCCAGTTCTTCTACTGTTTGATTGTACAGCTCTTCTATCATGTTTTCGGATTTTTTCTTAAAAATCGGCTCTACAGCGGCTTCACCCTACCTGCCTTATTCAATATACGAAGTTATTTAAATTTAATCATTTACTCAACTCCTTCAGCTGGCTTAAAGTTTTCTTCACCGCATCGAAATTGGGTTGCATACCGGCATTTTCAAGCACCTCCGCATAGCGGACATAGCCGCTCCCGTCAATAACAAAAGCCGAACGTTTGGATACGCCCTTCATGCCCATGACAAATTCTTCGTACAGCGAACCGTAAGCACGGGATACTTCCTTGTTGAAATCGGAGAGCAGGGGGAAATTAAGGCCCTGCTCTACCCTGAATTTTTCAAGGGTGAACGGAGAGTCAACGGACAAGGCAAGCACTTGTGCATTGGCGTCGTTGTAATCGCTGATACTGTCTCTGGTAGCGCATAGTTCTTCCGTACAAACGCTGGTGAAAGCCATTGGGAAAAAGAGCAGCAAGACGTTTTTCCCTTCATAGTCTTTCAGTGCAACTTCCTTTTTGTCTGAAGAGAAAAGTGTGAAAGAGGGAGCTTTGTCCCCTAAACTTACCGACATAACTTTGATGGTTTAAATGAAAAAAATAAAAGAGCTGCGCAGAGGCAGTTTCTTTTTTTTACTTTCAGATAAACATCAAAACGGCCAATCCGTTTACGCCGGGCATCCATTTTTTCTCCTATTTAAAAGTGAATAAAGTCTGGTAATTTTCATTGCTTTGCTGCCCAAATGAAGAATTATGGAAAGTGAGAAGCGAGCTTACCTCGAGCTTCATATCGCTGTTTTCCTCTTTGGTTTTACGGCCATTCTGGGGGAACTCATTCAGTTGTCGGCCATTGTCATTGTCTGGTGGCGGGTGCTGATCACAAGCCTCAGCCTGCTTTTTCTGATCAAAGCGGCCAAACTTTTAAAAGAATTACCGGTGCGCACCACCATTCAGTTTATGAGCATAGGGGTGCTGGTGGCCATCCACTGGGTGTCTTTTTACGGGGCCATCAAACTGGCCAATGCCTCTATTGCGCTGATCTGCCTGGCGACGACTTCCTTTTTCACTGCTTTGGCAGAACCGCTCATCATGGGCCACCGCTTTCGCTGGTACGAACTGACGCTGGGCCTACTCATTGTTCCTGGGATGGTACTCATCGTCAACAGTACAGAGGCTTCTATGAATCCCGGCATCCTGGCGGGCCTGCTGGCGGCCTTCATGGCAGCCCTTTTCGCCACTTTCAATAAAAGGCTGGTCGGCAAATCGGATGAGATGAGCATCACTTTCTTAGAGCTGGGGAGCGCCTGGCTGATACTGAGCATCGCTCTCCCGGTATTTATGGCCGGGAGTGAAGAGCCGGTTCAGTTCTGGCCCTCGAATAGTGACTGGTTCTACCTCATCATCCTTTCATTGCTGTGCACCACCTTTGCCTATGTGCTGGCACTGCGGTCTCTGCGCTACTTATCTGCTTTCGCCTCCAACCTCACCATCAACCTGGAACCGATCTACGGCATTGCCCTGGCCTGGATGCTGCTCAACGAAAATGAAGAGCTGAATCCCGGTTTTTACTGGGGGGTGGCCATCATTCTCGTGGCGGTTTTCAGCTATCCTTTACTGCGGCGATACATGAGGAGGAGAGCAGAACAGGCGTAAACACAAACGGGCAAGGCCCCGTGTGGTGCTTTGCCCGCCTGCAATTTCTTTTCGTTATGCAGTTTATATTTTCTCCCGGGGTGCTTCGTGCTCCTCCTCCGGTTTTTCTCCGGGAGGAGGCATGCCATTATCTTTCACCTCGGGTTCAGTATCAGCTTCCGGTTTAGCGCTTCCGGGGCGCTGGCCGATCAGGCGTTCTACGTCTGACTTGAGCAGTACCTCCTTCTCAAGCAGCGCGTTGGCCAATACTTCGAGCTCGTCCCGGCGTTCCTGCAGCAATTCCTTGGCGCGGATATACTGTGACTCTACCAGCTGGCGTACTTCATCATCGATGAGGGTAGCAGTATTATCGGAATAGGGGCGCTGGAACTGGTCCTGCGACATACCGTAGAAAGAGACCTGGCCGACCTTTTCGTTCATACCAAAGACGGTCACCATGCTGTAGGCCATTTTGGTTACCTGGTCGAGGTCATTTTGAGCGCCGGTCGAGATTTTATCAAAGGTGATGGACTCGGCGGCGCGCCCGCCAAAGGTCATGCACATCCGGTCGAGCAATTGCTCGGTGCGAGTGATATACTCTTCTTTGGGCAGGTATTGCGCATACCCCAGAGTACCGATGCCACGGGGCACGATGGTCACCTTTACGAGAGGGGAAGCGTGCTCCAGAAACCAGCCACAGACGGCATGGCCCGCTTCGTGATAGGCGATGATCTGCTTCTCTTCGGGAGAGATGAGCTTATTTTTCTTTTCCAGGCCACCGATGACACGGTCGAGGGCGTAGTTGAAATCATCCATATCGACCGCCTTTTTATTGCGGCGGGCTGCTACCAGAGCAGCTTCGTTGCAAATATTGGCGATATCCGCGCCGGCGAAGCCGGGAGTCATTTCCGCCAAAGCCTCGGAGCTTACATCCGGAGACGTTTTGATATTCTTCAGGTGTACGGAGAATATGGCTCTACGCCCTTTCAGGTCCGGGGGGTCGATACCGATCTGGCGGTCGAAACGGCCGGGGCGCAACAGAGCAGTATCCAATACGTCGGGGCGGTTGGTTGCCGCCATAAGGATAACGCCTTTGTCGGTGCTGAAGCCATCCATTTCGACAAGGAGCTGGTTGAGCGTATTTTCCCGCTCGTCGTTTCCGCCCTGCATGCTGTTGCGGCCGCGTGCCCGCCCGATGGCGTCGATCTCATCGATGAAGACGATGCAGGGGGCTTTCTCCCGTGCCTGCTTGAACAGGTCGCGAACCCGCGACGCACCCACACCGACGAACATTTCCACGAAGTCGGAGCCGGATATGGAAAAGAAAGGAACGCCGGCTTCTCCGGCGACGGCCTTGGCCAGCAGGGTCTTACCTGTTCCCGGAGGGCCAACCAGCAATACGCCTTTGGGGATCTTACCGCCGAGGGCCGTATATTTCTTGGGGTTTTTCAGGAAGTCGACCACTTCCATGACCTCTTCTTTAGCCTCATCCAGGCCTGCCACATCTTCGAAGGTGACGCTGACCTTGCTGTTCTGGTCGAAAAGAGTTGCTTTTGATTTGCCGATATTGAATATCTGGGCGCCGGCGCCGCCGGCGCCGCCACTTACCCGGCGCATGATAAAGATCCAGATCGCGACCACGATAATGATGGGGAGCACCCATCCCAGAAGGGGGGTCAGCCAGTTCTGTTTGGTCTCATACTTCGGGCTGATCTGTTCTTCGCGGGGAATATCCTCTGCATCCTGTATCTCCTGCAGCCATTTTTCGAAAGATTCCACAGACCCTATCTCCCGCCAGAAGTGGTGGCGCTCGCCAAAGTTGCTGGTCAAAGCGTCGGGATATTTGTCCAGTTTATCCTTCTTAATATGGATGTAAGCCGTTTTTTCATTGACGACCACCAGGCGTTCGACGTCTTTCTCGACGATCATCTCGCCCAGCTTACGGCGCTCCACCTGCTCTTGCGTGCCTTCAGACACGCTGTAGAAATTCAACCCCAGCAGGAAAAGGGCGATGATGCCGTAGATCCAGTAGGAGTTGAACTTCGGCCCGGTGGGCTTGTTCTCCTCGTTATTGTTATTATTTGTGTTATTCATTAAGTTCCTCTTTATTTACCACTTCGGCTTTGGAGCTCTTCATTTAGGGTAAAGCCATTCAAATCGAAGAGTTTCCCCCTAGTAACGCAGAAGCGGCAATTTCGTTGCCATTTATCGGCCAAGTGTTGGCCATGGGCTATAAACTTTCGTATTCTGTGAAGCGAGCATCACTCCAGAGTTGCTCCAGTTCGTAGAAAGAGCGGGTTTCGCGGTAGAAGACGTGCACCACGGTGGTAAAGTAATCGATACAGATCCACAGTGCATTGCGTTCACCTTCTACATGAGACGGCAGCACTCTGCCTTCCTGTTTGATGCGTTTCTGAATATTATCGGAGATGGCTTTTACTTGCGTGTTGGAGTCGCCCTCGCAGATGATAAAGAAATCAGTGGGTGCGTCTTCCAGGGGGCGGAGGTCCAGCTGGACCACATTTTTGCCTTTTATGTCCTGGATGCTTTCAATGATCAATTCGTTCAATTCTTCGGTATTAAGCTTGCGCTGCTGAACTTTGGCTTGTGAATTCAAACTCAGATTTTGTTAATTTTGTCAAATTATGCAAATAAGATTTCTATTATTGGCTTTTCTTTAATCAAATAAATTTACCAAATAATTTTCTATTGCGTAATAAAAACATCCTTTTTGTCGGAAAGGTTTTTCACCATTTTCCCAGGCTGCCTTCCACCAATCTGTACGCCTCAGAGCTCCTTTCAAAAAGCAAACCAATTGAGGGTACTGTCATTTCTACTGCCCATCAAACGGCGGGAAGAGGACAAATTGGCAGTAGCTGGGAAACAGAGGCCGGGCAGAATATTACGCTGAGTGTTATTTTATACCCCAGCTTCCTCGAGCCCCGCCGGCAATTTGCCTTAAACCAGGCCACAGCGCTCTCGGTTCGGGATGTCATCACAAGGTACACAGAAAAAGCAGTGAAAGTCAAGTGGCCCAATGATATATACCTGGAGCGAGGCAAACTGGCCGGCATTCTCATACAAACCAGCCTGAGCGGCAACAGGTTCCAAAACTGCATCATCGGCACCGGCATCAATGTCAATCAGGAGATTTTCCCCTCTAATTTGCCCAACCCCACTTCCCTCTTCCTGGAAACGGGCCGGAAATACGATACAGGCTCCCTTATAGAGGAATATTGCCAGGCTCTGGAGCGGCGCTACCTGCAGTTGAGAAGCGGCCGCCTGTCCAGCTTGCAGGAAGAATATCATAACCATTTATTTGGAATGGGCCAGGAGCTCTGGTTCGAGCGGCCTGGCGGGGAGCGGTTTCGGGGAATGATAAGAGGGGTTAACCCTATCGGACAATTACTCATCCGGCATGGCAATAGTGAAGAGGCTTTCCACCTCAAGGAAGTGGCAACCGTTGGCACACCAAAGCCCTGAAACGCCTAATCCGCCCATTGGTAACCATAAGGCTCCCTTTTCGCTTGCCGGCCCATGGCGTTAATTTACCCCTCCATCTCCCTCAGCAAGTCCAGCAAGTCCCTGTTCAACTGATTCTTCCGCACTGTAATGCTCTCCACGCTGGCCGTATTATTCTTCTCATCCTCACCGACCTCCTTCCAGCGTTGCTCCAGGAGAAGAATGCGGTCGTAGAGGCCCTCCTCGCCGCTGAGGAGAGTGATAAGCTGCTGGAGGAGGGCGCCGGTATTTCCTTTACGGAAGATGGCGCGCAGTGCTTCTGTATCGTAAGCGCGCTTTTTGTAGTCTCCGGGATTGGGCGGAGAAGTGGGGATCTCTACGGGTGAAGTAGAATAATCCAGCCGGTTGCGAATGCCTTTGGCCAGCTCACCGATCTCGCGGCTGGCCTGGGCGTAGGCCTCGTCCTCGTTATCCCACTGGGTGATGAAGCGGCCGTTGCGCGGCAGGGCCTGCAGGCGGGCGATGTCGAGCGCCTGCCATTCGCAGGGGTTATAGAGGATGGGGATGACGGCAGCGTGGTTCTTTTCGTGCAGCAGAAAGGCATTCTGCTGCAGGCCCAGGCATTCAATGGAAGAAAGGAAGTTGTGGCTGAGCAGCAG
>CAYVVK010000109.1:0-3340 GCA_964454855.1 uncultured Phaeodactylibacter sp.
TGGGCTCTCACAACCGCCTGGCATTCAAAAGCGTCCAACCTTAGACGGGTAGCCGGTTCCCTGGTAGTAAGGGGCGGCAGGATATTTTACAGAACAACAACCTTCTGGCACTGGAGATGAATCTTCCGCCGGGTAACAAAATCCTGAGATAGCTTGATCTCTTTTGCCTCAGGGTCAGGACTGGAAGCCCGCGTTCCTAAGGTGGCAAGGGAGCATTATTTGACCATCACCTTCCCCGTCCAGGCATCCTCACCAGACCGCAGCCGGAGGAGGTAAGCCCCACTGGGCAGGCCGGAAAGGTCAACAGTTGTCCGGGGAGCGGCCCAGGCGCGCTGGCCGATCCGCTGGCCGGAAATATGGAAGATCTCCAATTGCCCTTCACCGGGCATTCCCCCTTTGGTTTCCAGCTGGAACAGGCCATCGGAGGGGTTGGGGAATACCCGCAGCTCTTTCAACTTATCCTGTTCGTTCACGGAAGTCGTTTCAAGAGATAATTCCAGCAGCGCGAAAGCATGCGGTTCCATGTCCGGCAGGGGCTGCCAGGACTCGAAGCCGCCCTCCGCATTCAGGGTGAGGCTACCCAGCAGGCTGCCATCGAGCAGGCTACTGACAGCGTATATACCTTCCGGTAAGTTGGAAAGCGGAAGCGAAAAGGTGGTGCCTTCCTGCACCTCTTCCGAAAAATTAGCGAGAAACAGAATGGCCTCTCCTTCATGAATGCGGGCAAAACCAAGGGTGCTGTCGTTATTGGTGGCCAGCAGGCGGGTGTGCCCCCGGCGCAGGGCAGGCTCGTCGTTGCGCAGGTGGATCATTTGCCGGTAGAGGTTCCACAGAGACTGAGGGGCAGCCTCCATATCGGCGACATTATAATCGGGATAGTTGGCATTGAGCGGATACCAGGGCGTGCCCGTGGTGAAGCCTCCCTGAGGCCCACCACTCCACTGCATGGGCTTGCGCTTATTTTCATCGATTCCGAAACCGGCCATGCCCACCTCTTCGCCGTAGTACAGGAAGGGGACGCCGGGCAGGCTGAGGTAGGTGGCGGCCGCCAGTTTCAGGCGTTCCATGTCTCCGCCCAGTTGATTGAAAATGCGGTCCTGGTCGTGGTTCGTCAGGAAAGTGGCGTATTGCAGGGGGCGGTAGCTGAAATCCAGGCTCTCCAGATGGCCTTTGAGGGACTGGGTGTTGCCTTCCTGCAAAGTGAAACGCAGAATATCCGCCAGGGTAAATTCAAAGCAGAGGTCGATCTCTTCGCCGTCGTCGACATAAGGTACTACCAGCGGGGTATGGCTCCATACCTCGCCTACGCTGAAGGATTCCGGTTGGAGGCCTTTGTTGAGATCCTGGAAATCGCGCAGGATCTCAAAGGTTTCGGGCAGGTTAGCCAGGTTGTCCCCCTCTTCCACCAGATACTTAATGGCGTCCAGGCGGAAGCCGTCTACGCCCATATTGAGCCAGAAGGCAGCGGCGTCGAACATTTCTTCTTTAACCGCCGGATTCCGGTAGTTGAGGTCCGGCATGCCGCCCCAGAACAGGCCGTAGTAATAATCGCTGTTTCGCTGATGCCAGACGGGTTGTCCCCAGGGGCCGGTAAAGCCCGGGTTGGTATCTTCCCAGATGAACCAGTCGCGGTAGGGGTTGGCCGAGCCGCTTGCTGCGGAAGTAAACCAGGGGTGCTGGGACGAGCAGTGGTTCATCACAAAGTCGATGATCACTTTGATGCCCCGCTGGTGAGCTTCATCGAGCAACTGCTGAAAATCATCCATGGTGCCGTAATCCGGCTCTACTTTGTAGTAATCAGTGACATCGTAGCCATGATAGGAAGGTGACTCCATCATCGGCATCAGCCAGATGCCTGTAATGCCCAGGTCGGTATCGGTGTTGGGGTCACCGTCATTGAGATAGTCCAGCTTTTCGATGACGCCCTGAAAGTCGCCGATGCCATCCCCGTCGCTGTCGTAAAAGCTGCGGACGAATATCTCGTAGAAAACAGCGTCGTTCCACCAGCGGGTTTCAATGGGAGGAACGGTGGGATCACAGCTTTCACACTGGCCGAAGCAGGGAGCTGGTAGTACGATGCTTTCCCCTTCCGCAACGAAATATCGGTTGAAGTTGCCGGCGCCATCATCGAGGCTGCAATAGGGGAGGGGCAGTTCCGCCTCGGGCCAGGAGTCCCCGTTGATGTACTTGTAGAGGTATTCTCCGGAGGGCAGGCTTAGCGTAAGGGTGTATATGCCGTCGCCGTCCTCGTCCTGCATGGCGGTGTTGCTGGGCTGCCAGTCGGCCGGGAATCCGGCTTCGGACTGGAAGTTGCCGGCAATATGTACGCCGGAAGGAGAAATATCTTCGCTACTCATATCTACCTGGAAGGTAACGGGAATTTCCTGGGCATAGGGCACGGCAGCGAGGAGCCAAAAGCACAGCAAAATGAGGCAGGTTCTCATGAGAGGCGGTTTTCGGTAAAAATAGGCAATCCATACCCCACTACCAACCTTTGAAGGGCGGTTTTCCGGTTTGCTGTACGTAACGCGCCAGCGACCGGTAGGAGGTATAGTACTTGTAGATGTTGCTGACATACTGCACCGTTTCCCTGCCGATTTCCCGGGCGGCGATGATCTCCACATTGTCGAACCAGACATTGGGGTTCAGGCCGTGCCGGGCGGCTTTTTTACGTAATTCGATCACCCGCTGGGGGCCGGCATTATAGGCGGCCATGGCGAAAAGGCCGGCATTGAGGGAGTCGATGTCCGGAGAAACAAAATAGCGGTCGATGAGAAAGCGCAGGTATTTGGCGCCGGCCTTGATGTTGTTTTCCATGGTTTGAATGTTGTAGACGCCCACATTGGGGTCGGCAGCGGTGGCCGGTTTGATCTGCATGATGCCTATGGCTCCGGCGGGGCTGACGAGCTGCTGGTTGAGGCGGGATTCCTGAAAGCCCTGTGTGGCCAGCATCAGCCAGTCGAGCTGGTATTCCTTACCGTACTTCATAAACAGGTTGCGGGTGGCGATGAAACGCTCACGGCCTTCCGGAGAGAAAGCATTCTGTACGTAATCTGCATCTTTCAGGTAGCGGTTGAACAGTATATTGCCCATCAAGGTGCCCTTGCGATTCTCCCGGATGAAAGCGTTCAGTACTTCCCCAAAGCGGGGGTTACCTGGCCGGATGGCCCAGGCGATCTCACTGCCGCTGTGCAAAGCCCATTCATCGTGTATCTTCAGGTGGGGAAATACCTGTGCCCACAGCTTGCCTTTGTGTTCATCGACTATTGTCATGGGCAAAAGGCCGGCGTTCACCATTTCCAGGATATCTTCGTCTTCGAAATGCTCGAAACGCGCCTGG
>CAYVVK010000109.1:3350-4676 GCA_964454855.1 uncultured Phaeodactylibacter sp.
CGTAAAAACTACTGGACTTGCGGATGTGTACGGTTTGGCCGGTAAGGGCTTCGAAACTGTCCATAGCGGGAGCGGCAGGGCCGGTGGCCAATACCTCGCGGGCGCCGGTGAGAACCGGGATGGTGAAGTCCACTTTCTGCTTTCGTTCGGGCGTGATGGTCAGGTTGGCGGCTACAATATCTCCGTAGCCCTCCAGCAAGGCAGGTAGCAGTTCGTCCCGCGTCAGGGGAATGAATACCACTTTTACCAGGTCGGGGCCTCCGAGCTTTTTATTGAGATACGCTTCGAAGTAGGTCATGGCCTCATAGGCGATGCCCTGCCGTTCGGCGCCGTCAATGTAATAGCTGGTTGGGCTGTATGGCACCAGGGCGCGGATGCGCCGCCGGGCGATCATACTGTCCAGGCCGCCTGTCCAGGACTCATTCAGGCCGATCACTTCATCAAGGGGGGAGAAGGGGGCTTCCTTTGCGCTTTCTTCCGCCGGCTGGCCCCTTGTTTCATCGGCAGGAACAGGTTCACAGGCCAGTAAAAGGGTAAGGCCCATAGTGAGGGCTGCATAGAGGGGTTTTAGGCATGGCATATTAGGGGTAGTTTTCTCAGCCTATCAAAGTACGCAATTTTTTAGAAATAGTGGCGGCAGGTTTTTGGGTCAAGCCCTAAAAATCGCCGGGAGAGGCCTCCCAAGTGGTGTTTTTCCTTTATTTTACAGGCAATCCGATAAAACCGAATCATTACACTATGGGACAATTTGTTGAAACCAACGGCATCCGGCTGCACTATATCGATCACGGTGGTGAGGGTAAGAAACTACTGCTCATGCACGGCCTGACGGCCAATGCCCACGCTTTTGACGGCTACCTTAAAGCCGGCATAACAGATCATTTCCACGTACTCACCGTGGACCTCCGGGGCCGGGGTAAGAGCGATAAGCCGGAAGAAGGGTACAGTGTAGAGGAACATGCTAAGGACATTATCGGCATGCTCGATCAGCTGAAGCTCGGCCGGGTGATCCTCGGCGGGCACTCTTTCGGAGCGCTGCTCAGCATTTATATCGCCAGCAATTACCCCAACCGGGCAGAAAAGCTGGTGCTTATCGATGCTGCCGCGCGCATGCACCCCAAGGTGCGCGAACTGGTGGGGCCTTCCATGCTTCGGCTGGGGCAGCACTGGCCTTCCTTTGAGGACTATCTGAATAAGATCAAATCGGCTCCTTATCTCGAAGGGCGCTGGCACCCTCACATGGAAGGCTATTACCGTGCCGATGTATATGATCTTCCGGGAGGCGGCATCACTACCTATTCCGCATTGAACCACATGCGGGATGCC
>CAYVVK010000109.1:4686-6697 GCA_964454855.1 uncultured Phaeodactylibacter sp.
CTGGGCGAAGAATGGCTGCACCACATACGCGCTGTTCAGCAACCGGCCATTCTCATCAATGCCACAGGCTCCTTCGGCCCGCCTGAGGCTCCCGCCACCCTGCCTAAGGAACTGGCCATGGAAACCGTGGGAATGATGCAGGATTGCCGCTATGTGGAGGTGCCGGGAAACCACATCACCATGCTGTATGGACAGGGTGCGAAAGAGAGTGTACAGGCTATAGTGGATTTTGCGGCCTGACTCAGGCCATCATCTCCACCGCATCTTTCTCCAGCCCGAGCTCCTTAATGCTCATCTCCCGCATCTCGATCTTCCTGATCTTTCCCGTGACGGTCATGGGGAAGCTTTCGGTGAATTTAATGTAGCGGGGTATCTTATAGTGAGCGATATTGCCTTTGCAGTAGGCCTTGATCTCCTCCTCGGTGGCCATTTCCCCGCCGTGCAGTTTGATCCAGGCCATCACTTCCTCTCCGTAGCGTTCGTCCGGCACCCCGATCACCTGTACTTCGCTGACCTTGGGGTGGGTGAAGAGAAACTCTTCGATCTCCCGGGGGTAGATGTTCTCGCCACCGCGGATGATCATGTCCTTTATGCGCCCCACGATGTTGATATAGCCCTCTTCGTCCATGGTGGCCAAGTCGCCGGAGTGCATCCAGCGGGCGCTGTCGATGGATTCGCGGGTTTTGGCCTCATCGCGCCAGTAGCCCAGCATGACGCTGTAGCCGCGGGTGCACAGTTCGCCGGGAGTACCGAGCGGGACCACGCGGCCGGTTTCCGGTTCGATGATCTTGATCTCCTGGTGGGGGTGCACCTTACCCACGGTGCTCACCTGTTTGTCGAGCGGGGTGCCGGGCCGCGTTTGGGTGCTGACCGGGCTGGTCTCTGTCATTCCATAGGCGATCTGTATTTCCGGTGCGTGCAGAATGGTTTTCACTTTCTTCATGACCTCTATCGGGCAGGGGGCGCCCGCCATGACTCCGGTGCGCAGGCTGGACAGGTCGTATTTCCGGACATTGGGGTCTTCCAGTTCGGCGATGAACATGGTCGGCACGCCGTAGATGGCCGTCGCCCGTTCGGCCTCAGCGGCCTTCAGTACCGCCTCCGCCTCGAAACCTTCGCCGGGGTAGATGACGGTGGCCCCATGGGTGAGGCAGCCGAGGTTGCCGAGCACCATGCCGAAGCAGTGGTAAAGAGGTACGGGCATGAGGAGGCGGTCCTTGTCGGTAAACTTCATGCTGTCGGCCACGAAGAAGCCATTGTTGAGGATGTTGTGGTGGCTCAGGCTGGCGCCCTTCGGGAAGCCGGTGGTGCCGCTGGTATACTGTATGTTTACGGGCTCATCGAAGGAGCAGAGGGCTTGTTGTTTTTCCAGGCTTTCGGCAGTTACATTCTCTGCCTTTTTCAGAAAATCCTTCCAGGCCCACATACCCGGGCTGAGGCCCGGATGCAGGCGGATCACTGTCCGAAGGTGGGGGAGCTTTTCCGCACGCAGCCGCCCGGCCTCGCATTGATTGAGCTCCGGCGCCAGGTGGTACAGCATGTCGGTATAATTGGACTTTTTAAACTGGTGGGCGGCCACCAGTGTGCTGCAGCCCGACTGGTTGAGGGCGTATTTCAATTCGTGCAGGCGGTAGCTGGGGTTGATGTTGACGAGGATGATGCCTATTTTGGCTGTGGCGTACTGTGTCACCGTCCACTCGGCGCAGTTGGGCGCCCAGATGCCCAGGCGTTCGCCCTTTTTCATGCCGATGGCCAGCAGGGCGCGGGCGCATTCGTCCACCCGCGCTTTGAGTTGCCGGTATGTCCAGCGGATATTCTGGTGTGGAACCACCAGCGCTTCGTTGTCCGGGTATTTTTCTACGATCTCATCAAAGAAATCACCAATAGTGGCGCCTATCAGAGGCTTATTGCTGATGCCACTGGTATAACTCAGTTGTTTTTTCATAAGGCCAGGTTTTATTTGGTAGGGCTGTTACCAGCCGCTGAATGTTTCCTTATGAAGGCCGCCATC
>CAYVVK010000109.1:6707-13097 GCA_964454855.1 uncultured Phaeodactylibacter sp.
AGTGCCAGCCCTTTTCCCTCCGCCTGCCGGTGTGGAATGTGGCCGCAGCCTTCCACCCGGAATGCTTCGGCCTTGTTGCCGATGCCCCAGGTAATGCGGGCGGCCTGCTCGTCGGTACCGTAGCCATCCTCCGTTCCCTGAATAATAAGGGCCGGGCAGGTGATGCGCGGCAGCAGCCTTTCCATGCTCCAGTTGGCAAAATCCGGGTCCAGCCAGGTATCCGCCCAGGCCTCGAACAGGGCTTCCGTTTTGTCTCCGTGGTAAACGGACAGTTTTTCCACCAGTTCGGCTTTCCTGTTCAGGGCGCTGCGGATGCCGTTGCGGGTGGCCTCTTCCACAAAGGCGTGGGCGGCTTCGGTGATGATGGCGGTGGGTTCATGGTAGGCGGCGTAGATGAGGGCGATGGTGCCTCCGTCGCTATGGCCAACCAGGATGGGACGGTTGATTTGGAGCTGGCGGAGCAGCTCCGGTAATATCTCCAGGGCTTCCCGGTGCAGGTAGGCTTCGTTGCGTTCGTGGCTCAGGGGCCCGGAGCCGCCGTGGCCGGCGCGCTCATATACTATGGCATTCAGGCCGCAGGCCTGCGCCAGCTTTTCGGGATATCCTTTCCACTGGGCAATGGAGCCGAGTGCGTCATGCAGGAAAACGAGCGTTGGCGATGCAAAAGCCCCCACTGTATGCACTTGCTTTATTCGCAAGTTAGACTGATGGGCCTTAAGGTGTTGAGTGGTGGCTTCACTGTCTTTCATACGTCTGGATATGCGGCCTTGAAGTGGTTCCGTTTTCCGTTGGCAAAAGTAGGCCAGAAGCGAAAGACGGGCAATGACCTATGTCAATTTCAGAGGTGGCTTTTAGCACCGGCCCTTACTTCTTCGGGGGCTGTGAAGGCCGCACTTCTATCTTGCTGGGCAGTGTGCGGGGATGCATGCTCAATAGGCCGACGACCATCTGGCCGAGGTCTTCGGGCTGTATCTTCCATTCATCGCCGGGGCCGGGTTCGTGGTCATTGAAGTAAGTGGCCACGGAGCCGGGCATGATGGTGCTCACGTTGATGCCGGAGTGGCGCAGGTCGAGCATAACGGCCTGGGTGAAGCCTACCAGGCCGAACTTGCTGGCGTTGTAGGCCGAGCCGCCGGCGAAGAAGTTGGTGCCCGCCAGGCTGGCGATGGTTATGATGTAGCCTTTCGATTTTTTGAGTGCAGGAACACTGGCCTTCACGCTATTGAACACTCCGGTGAGATTGGTGTCTATGGTAGCTTGCCACTGGGCGGCGCTGAGTTCTTCGATGGAGCCGAAGTGCCCCAGGCCGGCATTGGCGATAAGGACGTCCAGCTTACCCCATTCCTGGAGGATGCGCTCCACGCTGGTTTGCTGGGCTTCCAGTTTGCGCACATCGGCAGCGATGCCGAGGGCCTTTCCCGGCCCTTTTTTATTGAGGCTTTCGGCAGCTTCGGTGGCGGCTTCCTGGGAGCGGCTGGTTACGGCCACGTTCATGCCTTCTTTGATGAGTGATTCGGCGATGCCGTAGCCTATGCCCTTGCTACCGCCGGTGATGAGTGCGACTTTTCCTTTTAGTTTTTCCATATTCTTTGAACGCAGGCTTCGGGCTATGGTTCATTGGTTTTTTCGTACTTTCGGGAGTAACCTTTAACAGGCCCGGCAAATACAGCAGGGAACACAAAACACAAATTTCTATGCACAGCAGGACTCTATCGCTTTTTATGGCCGCTCTGGCGCTGGCCCTTCCGGTTTTTGCACAGGACAGCCTCCTGAACCCTCTGGAGCGGGCGCTTTCCGGGGTGGTTACCGTAGGAGTGTACGATGTGGCCGACAACGACCAGGTACTGGGCATGGTGGGTAAGAACAAGAGCTACGCCGACATCGCCTACGCGGAAACCCTCGAAATGAATGATGTGTACTCCAATGGCTCGGGCTTTGTCATAGAGCATGAAGGGCAGTACTATATTCTGACCAACGCGCATGTCATCGATGCTGCTTCCAATCAGGCGGGCTCCATCTATGTGTACAGCATCACCCGGGTGAAGTATCCGGTAAAGGTCGTCGGCGGAGACAGCTTTTACGACCTGGCCATCCTGGCCTTCGACGGCATGGAGCCCGGCGAGGAGATCGAGCCGCTGAAATTCAGCGATAAGGGCGTAGAACTGGCGCAAAAGGTATACGGCATCGGCAATCCGCTGGGGGCATACCCCTACACCATCACCGAGGGCATCATCAGTGGGAAAAACCGCCTTTTTCACCGGCCGTCCACCGGCCGCTATGGCTTTTTACAGCATACGGCCACCCTCATATGGGGCAACAGCGGCGGCCCGCTCGTCAATGCTGAGGGCGAGGTGATAGGCGTCAATACCTGGGTGGAAACCCGCAATAAGGGAGGGCAGAACTATCTGTTCTCCCAGCTCAACTTTGCCCTGGAAGGGCAGAAAGCCCGTCAATTATTTTTAGAGATGATGGCCAATGAAGGAAGCGTGCGGCGCGCCTTCCTCGGGCTGGAATTTGCGGTCTCCGGCGGCAACTACTTTCAGCCGCAATCCAGGCCGATACTCAGCGGCGTACTGGAGAGCAGCCCGGCCTACGAAGAATTGCAGGATAAGATCGGGCTTCCACTGGCCGGCATCAATGGCGAGCCGGTAAACACCCTGCAGGATATTGTGCATGCTCTGGAGGAGGCCGAGCCGGGAGATGCAGTGGAGCTTTCCTTTAAGAGCGGCATCCTTTCCTCCACGGTGAGCATTCCCAGCTCGGAGCTTGGCAATAAGGAGATGGGAGACATTGCCCGCTATTTCTTCCAACAGTATACAGATTACAATGTACAAGAGGATAACGGTGGGGTGAAGCTGGTGGCTCAGCCCGATAAAGAAACGCCCCGGCTGGAGATCGACGCTTCCGGAGTATTCCCGCCCGAGCAGGCGGAATTCAGCCCCACCAAAGGCGAAGCAAGCTATGGCCTGGCGGGCCTGGGGCTGATGAGCCAGAGCGGGGGAGGAACCCTCTACCGCATACATACGCTGCGCCACCTGGCCGCCGTCATTCGCCTCTGTACGCTGGAGGGCCACCTGGGCGCCGACCTGCTCGGAGAAGGGGAGCGCCTGCGGCGGGCCCGCATCTTTGTGGAGAATGACAATTTTGAATTTGGGGAGGCTAAGGTGTTGTATTATTAATATGTAGCCCCTATTTGGCCATTAGTAGAAAAAATTATGTGGACAATGCCTATGCAGCTATGTTGCATGGGCATTGTCATTAGTACAGATTGTTCCATTAAAATCACCCGAAACATGAAAAACCTTTTACCTGTTTTCCTGCTCTTTTTCTATGCATCTCTTATTGCTCAGCCTCAAAGCGCCACCTTACTGGGCCACTGGGCGGATGAAACCATCGAGCCCGCTTTCTTCAATAACCCCTACCACGATGTATGGGGAGCGGTGGTGAATGATACCGAAGTCGGGATCATTACCTCTACGAAAGGCTTCCACTTTTTCAGGCTTGACGACATTTCCGGAGGGTTGGAGCCGGTGGCCTTTGCGCCGGCGACTGTACAGGGCCAGACGATCGGCCACCGGGATATCAAAACCTATCAGCACTATCTCTATGCAGTAGCCGATGAAGGGGCCAGCGCCCTGCAGGTTTTTGACATGAGCGGCCTGCCGGAAAGTGTGGAGGAGGTATATTCCTCCGATGAGTTCGTCACTACGGCGCACAATATGTTCATCGATGAGGATAATGCCCGCCTTTATCTGGTGGGCGGCGCCGGCTTCAGCCTGCGCATCCTCTCCCTCGAAAACCCGGAACAGCCGGAACTGCTGGCTTCTTTCCCGAATGCGGAGACTGACATTCCCTATATTCACGACCTCTACGTACGGGACAACATCGCCTACCTGCACGCCGGCCTGAATGGCTTTATCGTGGGAGACTTCACCGACCCGGAAAACCCGCAGCTGCTGGGCATTATGGATAGTTATATCGAGCAAGGCTACAACCATTCCGGCTGGCTGTCGGAGGATGGAAACTACTACTTCCTCGCCGATGAGACCCACGGGCGGGCCATCAAGGTAGTGGATATGCGTGACCTCTCCAATATGAAAGTGGTGGCCACCATGAATGCCAATTCTTTCCCGGGCCAGATCCCCCACAATGTGATCCTGCAGGACGGCCTGCTTTATACCTCTTATTACTACGATGGGCTGCAGGTGTACGATGTGTCTAACCCTCTGTTTCCCCGTCGCATTGCGGCTTACGATACCTACGACGGTCCCGATGTGGAGTTCTTTGCCGGGGCCTGGGGCGTATTCGTCCTGCCCTCCGGGCGGGTGCTGATCTCGGATATGAACAACGGCTTGTACTTCTTCGAGGCCGTAGCGGTGCCGGCCAATACAGATATCACTCCCAATTTTGCCACACGGGAATTCTGCCAGGAAGAGACGGACTCCTTTATTGCGCAGGTGGGCCCCGGTTTTATCGGGAATACGGTGACGCTATCTGCTGAAAATACAGGCGATGCCCTGCAGGTGCAGCTCAGTGCAAGCGAGGTGGCGCCGGGAGACGTGATTGAAATTACCGTCACCGGCCTGGCGGCTGGCGTGGCCGATGTAGTGATCAGCGCAACGGACGGCATCACTGAAGCGGAGAGCCGCATTCCCGTCCGGGTGAAGGGCTTCCCCGAGCCGGTGGAGCTTCGCGCGCCGGTGAATGGGCGGGAGAATGTGGATCTGTCGCCCTTTTTCTTTTGGAGTAATCCTTCGGGGACCACAAGTTTCCCCAAGGTGTTGCAGGTCTCCACCAGCCTGGAGGCCTTTGAAGACAACCTGGTGTACGACGAGCCCGTTTCCGGCGTTTCCATCTGGCTGGATATCGAGCTGGAGGAAGGAACGGTTCACTACTGGCGCATTGGCCACAGCAATGAGTGTGGCCTGACTTATGCCGAGCCATTTACTTTTACAACCACCGGCTCCATCACCGGGCTTAACGAGATTGGCGGTAATGCCTTTGGCCTGTTTCCCAACCCCGCCAGCAGTTTCCTGCGCCTGTCTTTCGGGCAGCCCCGGGATGGGCTGCTGCAGCTGGATTGGTTCGCCCTGAACGGGCAGCTCCTGCGCACCGACAGGGTAGAGACAGCAACACAAACGATAGAACTGCCGTTGAGCGCGCTTCCTGAAGGCGTTTACGTATTGAGGATGAGTACGGATAAAGAAAGTGTAATCAGGAGGGTGTTGATACAGCGGTAATACCGGAAGCCCCGGTGGAAAGGCTATCGGCCAATCGCGCCGGGAAGAGTGAGCGAGTTGAAGAGGCAGCCATTCCGAAAATGGCTGTCTCTTCATTTATCTGTTGTACTACTGGTTGACATCTATCCCTGCTTCTTTCAGGGTGATGCGCTGCCCATCGCGGTAGGGTACCACCCAGGCGTCTTTGATACCGATCTTTTGCATGTACTTTCTCATCTCATTGGCATCGGCATAGTCGCGGAAGCGGCCGATGATGATCTTCTGCAGGCCATCCTGCATTTCGAGGTCCATGTTGTCATCGGGATTGTCAAGAGAGGAGGAGAGGTTGGCCTTTTCATAGGCGCCGATCTGTACGCGGAACACCAGGCCCTGCATGGCATTGCCGGTGGTGCCTTTAGATGCCATCGCCTCCCTCTCCTGGCGGAGTTGCATAATGGTTTCCTGAGCGGCGGCGAGGCTGCTGGTGAGCCGGTCTGTCTCCTGTTGCAGTTGCGCCACTTCGGCATCGTGTTTGGCCATGGCAGCTTCCAGCTGGGTGTTTTTCAGTTGGAGTTCACGGTTCTCCCGCTGGAAAGATTCGTGTTCTTCAACGAGTTCCTTTAGTGCAGCCGGGTTGCGTTTGTATTCTTTAGCCTGTTGCTTCCAGGCCTTCTTTTCGTCCTTGCTCAGTTCTTCTTCCTGTGCCTGCAGCTGAGTTTGCCCTGCCAGAAGAAAGGAAGC
Organism: uncultured Phaeodactylibacter sp.; assembly: GCA_964454855.1. Lineage (GTDB taxonomy): Bacteria > Bacteroidota > Bacteroidia > Chitinophagales > Saprospiraceae > CAYVVK01. Next base: position 12,668 of record CAYVVK010000109.1, read on the forward strand.
GGCGATAAAGAGATGGATCAGAATTCTCATGGTATTGATATTTAATCAGTTAAGTGTTACTTGTATGTGACGTATCGGAGCGGCCAAAAGTTCGGTTTTGTACTTCCGCCTTCAGAGGTGGCAGTTGCTGTTTGCATAAAAAAATATCAGCTGGGGGAGGAAGGAAAGCATCTTTGTTTTCACCGGCATCCATTCCTGTTTTTACACAAAATCATAACGGGGGTGAGGGCTCTATATTATATCTGAGCTTAAGGGGAAGGGATTTTCTTTCCTCTTAAGCTCAGCTTTTTTTAAAGGGCGTCTGACAAAGATAATAATTTTTGTTAATTCAAGTTGCCCTTATTGTACCACCATTACCGGAAATTCCTCATTGGCGTTCAGCAGGCTTTCGGTCGTGCTGCCGAGCAGCATCAATGCCAGCCTGGAGTGC
>CAYVVK010000110.1:0-6210 GCA_964454855.1 uncultured Phaeodactylibacter sp.
CCCATGTCGCACCCTCACAATCTGGTAGGCCAGCCAGGTACACTGCTTGGAGGAAACACCATCGATGGCGGTACGGAAAACCACAAGGCCATGTGGCGTACTGCCTGCGCAGTATACAGCCAGCACCTGCCCGAAGATGCCCGGATCTCCGGCTATCCGGTGGGGGAAGCCGGGGAAATATGCCACGGTTTCCTGCTGGATTACGCCAGGAGAATACTGGAAACCGGCAACGGGGAGTACGACTCTCAGATCTATTACCCTTACTCCATTGAGGGCTTTTTCAATTTGTATGATTTTTCCAAAGAAGCTGAAAGTAAGGCGCTGGCGAAGTTCACCCTCGACTATTACTTTGCCACCACGGCATTGAAGGTAGTGGATGGCCATATCGCCGGCGGCATGAAGCGGGGCTATTTGCCCGGCGAGGAGGCCGATAAAATGGAGAAGCTGTTCTGGGGCTTTTTCGATAATGTCAGCCGGGATATGTCGGAAGAGGCGACTACGGTGCATCACGCCACTACCACTTACCGGCCGAATGAGGCCATTAGCCGCATTGCCCGGCAGGAGGTGCCCGTACCCTATGAGGCGCGCATGTGCCGGCCGTTCTACCATATGGACCGCTACAATGCCTTTCAGGAGTCTTTCTACCGCTCGGGATCTTTTGGCCTGGGCAATGTCTATATGAGCATTGTCGATAACCCCAACCAGCAAATGGTGTGGTCTCTGGTGGCGGAAGGAAAGGACGGCCCCCTGGGCTTTACCGGCGGGCAGCCCTGGGCATTGACCACCTCAGGGCATAGCCCATACACTCAAACCGTACACAGTAAAGGGACACTCATCTTGCTTTCTGCTCCTTCTCAGGTGGCGGAAGACGAAAGCACCCGCTTTGAGGTCAATCCACAGCGCATCAACCCCTGGCACCTGCCGGACAGCGCCCAGGTGAAAGATTTTGAGCGCGCCAACCGCCGAAAATACGCCTCTGAACCGCTGGTGGATATTCAAAAACCGGATATGGCCTCTGCCGCCAGCCTGCAGGCTTTCTGGGACAATAAGAAATTCAGTGCCGCTTCCTGGTTGCTGATCCCCAAAGCGGTAAGCTCGCTGAACGTCTGGGATGGGCGCATCCTCATCAAGGCCCATCAAACATGGGTGTCTGTGCTCCCTATCGGCTCTGGATTCTTTTTTATCGGCCCTTCCGCCGAAGTGATAGAAAAAATAGAAGATAAACGGTGGCGCGGCATTTTACAGGATTACCACGTCCTGGTTGTCCCGGGCCAGCAGTCGGGCTATGTGCTGGAAGCGGCTGAAGGGGCAGATTACGATATTCAGGCAGTTTTTGAAAAGGCCCTGGCTATGAATACCAGATTGGATACTCAGCAACTGGCCGGAAATCTTCGCCTCAGTTACCGTTCATTGGCGGGAGAAACCATTGAGATGGCCTATCAGCCTGCCGGTTTAAAGGCCATGGCGCGCATCGATGGCCAGCCGCTCGATTTCGGCAGCTGGGCCGATGGGGCGGTGTATGACAGCCCTTATATCAAAGTCAGGGATGGGCGCATGGAGGTATCCGACGGCCACCGCAGCTATTCCGTTCATTTCGAGAACGGCCAACCCATTTATAAAACGAACAAGTGACCAAAGATATGCCTGCATTTATTCGATTGATTTCTTCTCTGTGTGGGGCTTTATTCCTGCTGACTCATGCTGCCAGGGCACAACCTGTCCCCAATTTTGATTTTCCCGATCCCATGCCCATCGGCGCCTATTACTATCCGGAACACTGGCCGGAGGATCAATGGGAACGGGATATCAAAAAAATGGCGGAACTGGGTTTTGCCTTTACCCACTTTGGAGAATTTGCCTGGTCGCGCATGGAGCCCGAAGAGGGAAAGTTCAATTTTGAATGGCTGGACAAGGTGGTCGGCCTGGCCGAAAAATACGGCCTGAAAGTGATCATGTGCACGCCTACGCCCACTCCGCCGGCCTGGCTGACGGAGAAGCACCCGGAGATACTGACCGTGGATGAGAGCGGGCTCAGGCAACAGCATGGCTCCCGCCTGCATGTGTCCTACAACCACAAAACGTACCTCTACTACGTGGATAAGATCGTCACAGAGCTGGCCAAAAGGTACGGCAATGACAAACGCATCTGGGGCTGGCAGCTGGACAATGAGCCGCACTACGGTGTGCTGTACGATTATTCCGAAGGCCATGAAAAGGAGTTCCGCATCTGGCTGAGCGAGAAATACGGCACCATAGATAAGCTGAACGATGCCTGGGGAACCGCCTTCTGGAGCCAAACCTACAATAACTTTCAGCAAATTAAGATCCCCAACCGCAAGCGGGCGCCGCAGGGCGCCAACCCCCACGCATTGCTCGATTTTCAACGCTTTAATGCCGAGGCCCTGGCGGAGGCTCTGCGCTTTCAGGCGGATATTCTGGAGCAGCACATTTCCGAAGAGCAGTGGATCACCACCAATTACGCCTATTTCAAGTTCCTGCCTTCCGTCGACCCATTTCTCAACCAGCAGGATCTGGACTTTGCCAGCCACACCATGTACCTGACCAGCCAGTTTCTCAGTGATGAGGGCGGGCCGCTGGCGCATCGGCTGGGCAGCGGGCTGGAACTGGCCTTCTCGCAAGAATTTGCTGAATCGGTTAACGGCTATACCGGCATTATGGAACTGCAACCCGGCCAGATCAACTGGGGCTTGTTCAACCCGCAGCCCCTGCCCGGCGCCGTACGCATGTGGGTATGGCACAGCTTTGCCCTGGGCGATAAATTTGCCTGTACCTACCGCTTCCGGCAGCCGCTGTTCGGCGGCGAGCAAACCCATAAAGGCATCCTCGAACCGGATGGCGTCACCGTGGCCCGGGGAGGAGAGGAGTATGTGCAGGCGATAAAGGAGATCCAAAGCTTAAAAGACAGCTATACGGCTAATGTGCGTTTACCGGAAGCACTGGCTTCGCGAAAAACGGCCTTCCTCTGGGGCCAGGACAACCTCTGGGACATGGAAAACCACAAGCACCACGCCGATTGGGACAGCTGGGGCCTTTACTACACCTATTACCAGAACCTGAAAAGAATGGGCGCGCCGGTGGCTTTTATCGAGGCCGAAGACACCTTCGACGCGGAGGAATATCCCTTCATGGTAGTACCGGCAGCGCAGCTCATCAGCCTGGAGCTGGTGAAAAAATGGGAGAAATACGTGCAGGAGGGCGGCCATCTCATCATCAGCACCCGCACGGGCATCAAGAATCCGCAGGGGCACCTCTGGGAGCGCCTGCTGCAACAACCCATCTGGGGCCTGATTGGCGGTAAGGTGAAATACTACGACCACTTGCCTGCCGGCCATCCCGGCACCATACAAATGGGAGAGGAGCAGTATCCCTGGCACATCTGGGCGGATGTGCTGGATCCTGATCCCGATACCCGCGTACTGGCCCGCCATGCCGGCCAGTTCTACGAAGGGGCTCCGGTAGTGACTACCCGAGAGCTGGGAGAGGGCTCCGTAACCTACATCGGCGTTTGGTCGGATAACTGGGAGCTGGAGCGCGCTGTACTGCGCACCATCTACCAGGAAAAAGGCGCCGACATTCTCGATTTGCCTCCCTACGTCTTCACCGAATGGCGCGATGGCCTTTGGGTGACCGTGAACTACAGCTCGGAAACGGCGACAGCTCCTGTACCGCGGGGCGCTGAGATTTTGTTTGGAGAGAAGGAGGTGGCGCCGGGCGGCGTGGTGGTTTGGCGGGAGAAATAGAAGGAATGGCGCACGGAAGACACGGAAAAACACGGAGGCTTACGGAAAAGGCCTTCCGCATAGCCGTGTGAATCCGTGTCGTCCGTGAAGTCCGTGTTCTAATACCCAAACACTCCCGGCAGCCACAAACTCAGCGCTGGTGTGTAAGTAACGATCACCAGGGCGACGATCATGGCAATGAACAATGGCAATAAAGGCCGCACCACCTTTTGTATGGTCGTTCCGGCCACCCCGACCCCCACAAACAGGACCGAGCCCACCGGCGGCGTACACAGCCCGATCGACAGGTTCAGCACCATGATGATGCCGAAGTGAATGGGGTCCATGCCCATTTCCGTGACGACGGGCAGGAAGATGGGCGTAAAGATGAGGACCGCCGGCGTCATGTCCATGAAAACACCTACGAACAGCAGGATCAGGTTGATGATCAGGAGAATGACCACGGGGCTCTCACTGACGGAGAGCAGCAGGGTGGTGATGTTCTGAGGAATGTTCTCGTAGGCCATGATCCAGGACATGCTCATGGAGGTCCCGATGAGGAGCATGACGATGGCCGTGGTATTGACGGAACTCAGCAATATTTGGGGAAGTTCCTGTATTTTGATCTCCTTATACCAGAAGCCCAGCGCCAGGCAGTATATCACTGCTACCGCAGAAGCCTCTGTAGCCGTAAAGACACCGGCCACGATACCTCCGATCACGATGACCAGCAACAGCAGGCTGGGGAAGGCATCGAAGAAGGTGCGGATCACGTCCTTTAGCTTGCTGCGTTCCCCTACCGGATAGCCCTTTCTTTTAGCCCAGACGGCTGCTACGATCATCAGGAACAGGCCGGTGAGGATGCCGGGCAGATAGCCGGCAAGGAAGAGCGCCGCAATAGATGCTCCTCCGCTGGCCAGAGAGTAAACGATGAGGATATTGCTGGGCGGGATGGTCAGGCCGGTGGTGGCGGAAGTGATATTGACGGCGGCGCTGAACTCCCGGTCGTACCCTTCTTTTTCCATGCGCTTGCCCATAAAACCGCCGATGGCGGAGGCTGCGGCAACGGCGGAGCCCGAAATGGCGCCAAATAGCATGGCGGCGATAATATTGACATGAGCCAGCCCGCCCGGCAGCGAGCCCACCAGGTTTTTGGCGAAGTCGATCAGCCGGCGGGCGATGCCGCCCTGGTTCATGAGCTGGCCCGCCAGGATAAAGAAGGGGATGGCGAGCAGGGCAAAACTGTCCAGGCCGGTGGCCATACGCTGCGCTACAGTAGTAAATGCCGGAATGGAAGGGATACTGATCAGCATGGCCAGCCGGCTGGACATGCCGATACTCCAGGCAATGGGCACCCCGATGGCCAACAGGATCATAAATGAAAGGACAAGAATGAGTATTTCCATGAGGTCGGTTTTCCTTGTGCGGTTTATTTATTGTTCCACCGGCCCTATTCCGTGGCGGCGGGTTTGGCCAGGTCATCCAGCTTATAATACAGGATCAGCAGGCCACTTAGAGGCACGATGGCATACACTACCGATAGCGGCAGTTGCAGAGCGGCAGATGCCTGGCCGAGTTTATAGGTAATGTACACCAGTCGCGACCCTCCGATGATGAGCGCCGTAATGACAAAGAGAATGATCACCAGGCTGATCACATTTTCCAACCTCTTTTTGGGCTTCCCTTCCAGGCTGGCAGGTAGAATATCTATAGACAGGTGCAGGTGCTGCCCGGCAGCGTAAGCGGCGCCGAGTACGCCGATCCAGATCAGCAGGAAGCGGGCCAGTTCTTCGCTCCAGGAAGCCTGGGCGCCCACCACATAGCGGGTGAAGACGCCCCATATCACATCGATCGTCATGAGGGCCATCAGGAAAGCCAGTATGGCGCCTACGCAGAGGTCTATCTTTTTACGCATAGCTTTATTTTAGGGCTCTTATCTTTTGTATGAGTTCGTAGATCTCCGGTTCGTCCCGGTAGCTTTCGAAGATGTGGCTGACCTGTTCGGCAAAGGGCCCTTTTTCGGGGTAAATGATCTCCACTCCCGCCTCCTGAACGATCTCCAGGGCTTCCTGCTCTGCCTTTTGCCAGAGCTCGCGCTGGAAAACGACGGAAGCATCGGCAGCCTCCTGCAGCCACTGTTGCTCCTGCTCGCTGAGGCGATCCCAGGTAATGGTGCTGATCAGTAAAACGTCGGGAATGGTGGAGTGCTCGTCCAGGGAATAGTATTTGCAGACCTCGTAGTGCCGAGAGGTATAAAAGCTGGGCGGGTTGTTTTCGGCTCCATCCACCACGCCTTGTTGCAGAGCGGTGTACAGCTCCCCGAAGGAGATAGGGGTTGGGGCGCCTCCCATGGCCTTGACCATCTGCATGGCCGTCTGGCTGTTCATCACCCTCACTTTCAACCCTATTAGGTCTTCCGGCTTTCTTACAGGGCGGTCTTTGGTATAAAAACTGCGGCTGCCGGCATCGT
>CAYVVK010000110.1:6220-13072 GCA_964454855.1 uncultured Phaeodactylibacter sp.
CCGACGCCGCCGGTGTTCGACGGTCCAGAAGACCGCAACGCGGCATCGTAGAAGCAAACCCCACGCATCCAGTATTCCTGGGCTTCCAGCAGTAAGGACTGGCCGATCTCGCCGTTCAGCACTTTCCAGGCGTGCTCATCATCGCGAAAGATGTAGGGCAAGCCAAGCACCTTGACGTTAGGGGCGAAGTTCTCCAATACCGCGGCAGAAACCTTGGTCATGCCCAGGCTGCCGATCTGCAGCAGTTCCAGGCATTGCCGTTCAGAACCCAGCTGGCCGCTGGGGTAGATGTTCACTTTCAGCTGGCCGCCGGAGCGCTTTTCCACCTCTTCGGCAAAATACACCATTCCTTTGTGGACGGGATGAGAGACATCCAGGCCATGGCCCAGTTTAATGGACGTACCGCTTTCTATCTCCTGGCAGGACGCGGCGAGCAGTATACTTGCCATAGCCATGGCCAGCTGAATAATTTTCCTTCTACGCATATATAATCGACAAACTTTAATTAGACAATATTAACCGGTGAAGCCAAAGTACTCCTTTGCATTGCGGTAGCAGATATCCCTGACGATCTCTCCCAGCCAGGGTATGTCGTTGGGCAGCTCCCCATTTTGCACATCGCGGCCGATCAGGTTGCAGAGGATGCGCCGGAAGTATTCATGCCGCGGGAAGGACAGGAAGCTGCGGCTGTCGGTCAGCATGCCGATGAAGCAGCTCAGCAAGCCCAGGTTCGACAGGGCATTCATCTGTTTTTCCATGCCGTCCTTCTGGTCGAGGAACCACCAGCCGGAGCCGAACTGCATTTTGCCGCGCACCGAACCATCATTAAAGTTGCCGATCATAGAGGCGAAGACCTCATTATCGGCGGGATTGAGGTTGTAGATGATGGTTTTGGTGAGCTGCCCATCCCGGTCCAGCCGGTCGAAGAAGCGCGACATGGCCTCCGCCTGCTGCCAGTCACCGATGCTGTCAAAGCCGGTGTCCGGCCCCAGAGTGCGCACCATGCGGCTGCTGTTGTTGCGCAGGGCCCCCAGGTGATACTGCATCACCCAGCCTTTGGTGTGATACATCTTTCCCAGTTCGTGAAGCAGGGCCGACGCGAACTTCTTGGCGTCTTCTTCGTCCGGTGCCCTGCCGTTTAGCCGCCTGCGCAGGATCTTGTCTGCTTCCCGCCGGGTATATGCTTCAGCATACAATCGCTCCAGGCCGTGGTCGGAGAGGCGGCAGCCGTTCTCGTGAAAGAAGTCCATACGTTTTTGCAGAGCTTCCAGGAGGCTGTCCATGTCCTTGATGGTAATGTCTGCTGCTTCTCCAAGCTTTTGCAGATAAGATGGGAAACCTTCCTTCTCGATGAGAATGGCCTTGTCGGGCCGGAAGGCCGGGAACATTTTGATGCCTGTATCTTCCGCTTCCAGCTCTTGATGGTATTTGAGATCATCGATGGGGTCATCAGTGGTGCAGACGGTTTCCACCTTCATTTTGTGCAGGAGGTTGCGGGTGCTGAAATCCCGGCTGCGCAGCTTTTCGCTACAGGCTTCGTAGATCTCATCTGCTGAATCGGGGGTGAGTAGGCCATCGATGCCAAAATAGCGTTTCAGTTCCAGGTGGGTCCAGTGGTAAAGCGGATTGCGAATGGTGAAGGGCACGGCTTCCGCCCATTTCCGGAATTTATCGATGTCGTCGGCATCGCCGGTGATGAAGCTTTCGTTAATGCCGAGGGTGCGCATGGCCCGCCACTTGTAGTGGTCGCCATCCAGCCATACCTTTGTCAGGTTGATGAAGCAGCGGTCGCCCGCGATGTCGGCGGGCGGCAGGTGGTTGTGGTAGTCGATGATGGGCTGTTGCCTGGCATAATCGTGGTATAGCTCCTGTGCAGCCGGGGTTTCCAGCAGGAAATCCTCGTTCAGGAATGGTTTCACAGAGCTTTTTCGGGTAGTAGTTGGCATGATGGCGATCGAGTTATGATGATTTCAGGCTTTCGGTGTATATCTGGCCCTGAAAAACCGCCGAAGCTGCATTTTCAGGGCCTTAAGCTGTTGTTGTTTATCAAATCCGCTTAGCACGCGGTTGCAGGGTGGTCAGCTCCGCAATGCGCACCGGCTCTCCGGATTCTATGCTATTTCGGGCAGCGATGCCGATGAGGATGGACATGGCCCCGTCGCGCACGCCTGCCGCATGCTGGTAGGGGTCCGGCGCTTCGGGGTTGCGGAAGATCTTGTCGTGCAGGCGTTTATCGCCACCGCCATGGCCCCGGCGTTCATAGGGCACCTGTACGGTTTCGAACTTGTTCCAGTTTTTGTGGACGATGAGGGGTTTGTACTCCACATTTGCCGGCTTCGACTGGTCCATTTCCTTGGCGTGCAGAGCGGCCTGTTCGATGTTTTCGCTTTCCAAATATGGAATGTCCATCCAGGCTTCTATCCTGCCGTCCATGCCGTTAAAGGCGATCCGCCAGCCCTCGAAGGGCGAGTAGGTGGTCAGGGAATAGTTGGCCAGGACGTTGTTGGCGTATTTGATCTGTGCCGACATCTTGTCGTAGATGTTGATCTCCGGGCGGAACAGGCAGTTGTCGCGGATGTAGCCGTCGTGATGCTCATTTTTCACGTAGAGGTCCATGAGCCTTTCGTCCTTGGTAATATCCCAGTAGAACTTGCAGTCTTTGGTATGCGGGCAGGTCCGGCATTTGTCGCCCCGGAAGGGGCTATTGCTGCCGTAGTGTTCCAGGCTGCCGTAGGCAAACACTTCCGCCGGGTCGGAATCCAGCCACCAGTTGAGCAGGTCGAAGTGGTGGGTGGCCTTGTGCACCCAAAGCGTGCCGCCCGCCTGCCGCAGGCCATGCCAGCGCCGGAAATAGGAAGCGCCGTGGTAAGTGTTCAGGTACCAGTGGAAATCCACGGACGTGATCTCTCCGATGGTTTTCTCCATCAGCAGTTCCTTGATCTTGGTCATGTAAGGGCTCCAGCGGTAATTGAAGCCCACAATGAGGTTTTTCGAAGAGCGTTCCTCGGCATCGAGAATTTCCTGACACTTTTCTTCATCCGTGGTCATGGGTTTTTCCGTCAGCACATCGCAGCCCATATCCAGCCCTTTCACGATGAATTCGTGGTGGGTAGAGTCCTTGGTAGTCACGATAAGCAGCTCGGGTTTGGTGGTGCGCATCATTTCATCGAAATCGACGAAGGTGGGGCAGTCCACTTTCATATAGCCCTTGGCGTATTCCAGGCGCCCGGGGTTGATGTCACTCAGGCCCACAAATTCCAGTATGTCGGAATACTCTTCCACCAGCCGCCGGCCCCAGAAGCTGCTGCCGCGGATGCCGGTGCCTACCAGGGCTATTCTGAGTTTGCGCCCGTTGAGGTGTTCTTTCCAGAGAGAAGGGCCGCCCACGAGGGTGCCGGCAGACAGCATGCTGATCATCGTCAGGAAATTCCTGCGGTTAAGGTTGTTGGTTTGCATAGCGAAATATTTCAGGTTCTGTTCGGCCCATAATGATCTGGGCTCCAAAGGTGTATTTTTTCCGGGTTTTGCGCTATTCTAACTTTCACTATTACGCTTCAAAATTCCCCATTCCAGCCCTCGCAGCTCTGCCAGCCCCCGCAGGCGCCCGATCCCGGAATAGCCGGGGTTCACTTTTTTGTGCAGGTCGTCCAGCATCTGATGGCCGTGGTCGGGGCGCAGGGGGATGGCCTCCTCGCGTTTCTGCTGCTCTTCGCTGAAAATACGAACTACCTCATACATGTCCACCTCTCCGTCCAGGTGGTCCGATTCGTAGAAGCTGCCGTCGGGTTCCCGGCTGACATTTCTGAGGTGCAGGAAGTGGGTGCGGCCGCTAAATTGCCGGGCCATAGCAGGAAGGCCGTTGCCTGCCCGCGCCCCGTAGGAACCCGTACAGAAGCACAGGCCATTGGCGGGGCTGTCGACGGCCTCCAGCAGGGCCTGAACGTCCTCGGCGGTGCTCACCACGCGGGGCAGGCCCAGTATGGAGAAAGGCGGGTCGTCGGGATGGATGGCCAGCCTGATTCCGGTTTCTTCCGCTACCGGCACTATGGCTTTCAGGAAGTCGATGAGGTGTTGCCGGTATTGGGCAGCTTCCATGCCTTCATAGCGGGCGATGGCCTTTTTCATGGCCTGCAGGCTATAGCCTTCGTCGGTACCTGGCAGGCCGGCAATGAGGGTGGCAGTGAGTTGTTCTTTCTGGGTTTCGGAAAGCCCGTTGAAATAGATGGAGGCAGCTTCTCTCCTCTCCGGGCTGTAATCCCGTTCCGCCCCCGTTCTTTTCAGCAAAAACAGGTCGAAGGCCGCCAGGGCAGTATGGTCGAAGCGCAGGGCCTTGCTGCCATCGGGCACGACATATTCCAGGTCGGTGCGCGTCCAGTCCAGCACAGGCATGAAATTGTAGGTGACGGTAAAAATGCCACAGGCCGCCAGGTGGCGCAGCGTTTGCTTGTAGTTTTCGATATGCGCCTGCCAGTTGCCGGCCTGCCGTTTGATCTCGTCGTGCAGCGGCACGCTTTCCACTACGCTCCAGCGAAGGCCGGCCTTTTCGATCTGCTCTTTGCGGGCCAGGATCTCTTCCATCGGCCATACCTCCCCAATAGGGATGTGGTGCAGGGCCGTCACGATGCCGCTGGCGCCTGCCTGCCGGATATCGGAAAGGCGCACCGGGTCATCGGGGCCGAACCATCGCCAGGCTTGTTCGAGTCTCTTCATTTTATTCTTTCCATTCTTTTTCCAGGCTCAGGCCAGCGCTCCAGGCCTGGCTCTCTTTTTGTACCAGTTTGCGGAAGGCCTCTTCCGATTTTATATTGTGAGGGCCCTCCACCCAAACGGCCATAAAGCGGTAGTTGGCCCTTTCGTTATTGCCTTCCATAATAAGTAGGTGGTCGAGCTCGGTTTCCTGTAACCGGGGTTTCATGTCTTTTTTAGCCATCAGGGCCATGCCCAGTTGCTGTTCGTGGTAAGACTGTTTGCCCCAGTTGTAACCGTAGAGCACTTCGCCTTCCTCGCCACTGTTGAAGGCCGGCAGATGCCTGACAATGCCCGTAGCGAAATACATGCCTTCCGGCAGGGGCGCGCCGGCCCGCAGGCGCGATTCCGTCCAGTAGTGGCCGGCATGCATTTCTACTTCCCAGATCAGGTTGAGCACTACCGTATCGATGGCCAGGCCGGTGAAAGTGGTTCGGATGATGTTGCGCAGCGGCCCATTGGCGATCACGGCCACCTCCTTGCTGGCTGCTTTCTCCAGGGCATAGGACTTGCCGTTCCACCAGATGGCGGGCGCGCCGATACCCAGGGCGTCTCCCACTTTGAGGATGTCTGAGCCCCAGTCTTTGATGTCGTGGTAGTCCCAGCCTACGGTATCCATGACCAGGGCGCTGACCTTTTTGCCGTAGATGTCGGTACGGTTGCGGCTATCCAGGTAGTAGCGGTAAGCGACAAGGCCGTTTTCCCAAACCGGCCCTTCGAACATCACCCACATATTCTGGGAGGTGAGATCGGAGGGTACTTCGAGCAGGCTTTGCTGCTCGTAGGGGGCTTTCATCTCCCGGGCGTCTTCCACTACGAAGGGCGTGGCCTGGGTTTTGAAAACCACCTGCGCTCTGGGGGCTTCCTCTGGCGCTTCCTTGCCGGGCACCAGTTCCAGGCGGGTTTCGCTGCCGGGCCCCAGGGTGGCGAGGAAGAAAAGCTCATCGGCCTGGCCGTCGTTATCGAGGTCATCCCATTGTACGGGCAACCATTGGTCGGCAGCCCGGTGGTAGATGGCGGCCGTATCAGAGCCTGCTTCTTCGACGGAAATGGTAAAGCCCATATCCACCAGCATGGTGTCGAGGGGGTTATCGATCTCATATACGGTGCCCTGGGCCTCTTCTTTCGGGCTGCCGCCCTTGCAGGATTGCAGGGCTGCGAGGAAAACGAGGGCGGCCAGGATTGACGTTAGGGGGGAGAGTATTCGGTTGTTCATCAAAGTTGGTTTTAGATTAATAATTTCAAGCTGCGGATCATCCCCGGGGCCTGGCCTTAGCACCTTGCTCTAGGGAGTTATGGAACGCGAAGCAGTAGAAATTACCACTGAAGAAGGATGATCCCAACTTGCTGGCAGCCTTCGCGCTTATCCGTAACTTACGTTAATGTAGATGCACTAATATGGTAACGGGGGCCGGATGCACCGTGTTTATTTCTTTTCATCTCTGCTTTGAATTTACCTGGACCACAACAATCCAACAATCCAGCAACCTGTTCCAAACATCTGGAAATAAGGCTCTGCTATCGTAGCAGGAGTGATATACTAATTGTTAATACCGCTATAGTATCTGACTGATCAGGCCGCCATCCACTACTACGGCCTGGCCCAGCATGAAGCCGGACTGTTCGCTGAACAGGAAGAGCACCGTCTCGGCGATCTCTTCCGGCTTTCCCACCCGCCCGATGGGGTGGCTTTCGCCCCATTCCTTCAGCACTTCATCGGGATCGCCGTGTTTGGCGGCTCCGTAACGCAGCATGGGCGTATCCACGGAGCCCGGGCAGATGCAGTTGACGCGTATGTTCTCCCGGGCATAGTCGAGCGCCATGCTGCGGGTCATGGCGATCACCGCCCCTTTGGAAGCGGCATAGGCCGTCACGTTCTTCTGGCAGCGCAGCCCCTGCACGGAGGAAATGTTGACCACCGCGCCGCCGCCCTGCCGCCGGATCTCGGGAATGCAGTACTTGGCGGCCAGAAAAGCGCTTTTCAGGTTGACGGCCAGGGTTTCGTCCCAGGTGTTTTCGCTGGTGCTTTCCACCGTACCGTAGGTCTGCAGCCCCGCAGAGCAGCAGAGGTAGTGGATGCCGCCGAAGGCTTTGACCGCTTCCGTG
>CAYVVK010000111.1:0-13008 GCA_964454855.1 uncultured Phaeodactylibacter sp.
CAGGAAGCCCTGTTCTCTCAAAAGATCGGGGGCCGCTTTCTCCTTACCCACCGGATACGCTTTGAACAGCGCTGGGTGGAAGATCAGGACCTGCGCACCCGCTACCGGTATAACTTGTTCTTAAATGTTCCTTTCAATAATACCGAACTCACCAAAGGGACGGTTTACCTGGCGCTTTACAACGAGATCTTTATCAATGGCCAGACGGATATCGGCGATGGCAGAACCGTGCAGCTTTTCGACCGGAACCGGACCTACCTTGGCCTCGGATACAGCCTCAGGAATAATTTAAGAACCCAGCTAGGATGGATGAAACAAACTACGGCAAACTGGGCTAAAGGACAAGCTCAAATAAGCCTGCACCATAGCTTTTAATTCCATGCCTAAAACCCAAATTCCCAAAACCAAGTTAAAAAATACCATTGCGCTGCTCACCCTGCTTTTCATAGCCACCGCCGTATCAGCCGACACCATCCCCCTCCTGGAATACAAATTCAGCCTCCAGATCGAAGACGAGATCCTCGGCGGGAAAGCCCGGCTCAGCAGCGCCGCTCAGGACTATTCCTACATCGGCAAGTACCAGAAGGCGCTCACCATTCCCAATACCGAGTTCCTGGAGTGGGGGCTGGATACGCTGATCGAGGAGGAAAAGGATTATCTGCTGAGCTTTTCCCCCGTCAATGCCGTGGACTATATTCTGAAAAGGGCGGAGGCAGAGCAGGTCGTCATCCTTAACGAAGCCCACCACAAGCCCGTCCACCGCATCTTCACCCGCCAACTGCTGAAGGGGCTGTATGAACGCGCCTCCCGGTCCTGCAATAAGCGGGATGCACCCACCCGCCTATACAAGGCTGATTGGAGTTTGCGGGAGGGGATCCTCCTCTTTGTTCCGTCGCCGAAGCGGCTTTGGCGCAAAGGAGACAGGGAGTTAGACGCTGTCGCTCATAGCTTTAGCGTCGAGCGAGGGCTGCGATGGCATATCCAAAAACTTTTTTCACGATATAATAGTAGCCGAAAAAAAACAGTGTTAACAATTTAACCACATAATCCAGGCGGGTTTCGCTGCCCTCAACAATCTAACAATCCAACAATTTACCCGAAACGCCGGAAATAAAGCGCCTCAGACTCTGCTACCGAAGCAGTACAAGTGTACTAAACCTGTCCAGGCACTCAACAATTTAACAATGTAACAATCCATCCAGAATAACCAAAGGCAAAGCGCTCAGCCTCCTGCATACGAAGCCGCACAGATACCATCCGCACACCCATCCTTCCTGTCATTTTGACAATATCCCCGGTGAAAAACTGACAGCTCCCCACTGTCAAATTTGCATTGGCATTCAATTTGCTAAAGTAAAAGCAGAAAAGCGAAAACCAGATCCAATCGGTTTTTATGATCGCTTTTTAATCGTTTTTCAATCTATTGTTTAACTTTTAAAAATCAAGTGGTTATGAAACTGATGAAAAGCAATCTTCCGTTCTTCCCAACGCTCCCTCAATTCTTTGACGACTTCTTTACCAAAGACTTCTCAGACTGGGGCGTTCGTCCTGCTTCCGCCACCAATACGACCATTCCGGCGGTAAACGTCATTGAATTCCCGGATCAGTTCGCTGTCGAAATGGCAGCGCCCGGCATGAATAAGAAGGATTTCCAGATCGAGCTGGAGAATGAGATCCTGAAGATCTCCTCCGCCAAAACCATTGAAGAGGAATTGCCGGAAGGCAGCCGCTTCACCCGCCGGGAATTCAGCTACCAGTCCTTCGAGCGCCATTTCCACCTGCCGAAGACCGTGGTGGATGACGCCAGGATCAAAGCCGAATACAAAGACGGCGTGCTGCGCATTCTGATCCCCAAGAAGGAAGAAGCCAAAGCACTGCCGCCGCGCAGAATTGACATCAAATAAAACCGTTTGACTCTCTTGAGATAAAGCAGGGCGGCAAGCCAAACGCCCTGCTTTATACATGCCCATTCCTTCACATTCAAAACCACAACCAATATGAGCAAGGTGAATTTCAAACCCATCAACGACCGGGTGGTCGTGAAACCACTGCCCGCCGAAGAGAAGACCAAAGGCGGCATCATCATTCCCGACACGGCCAAGGAAAAACCGCAGCAGGGCGAGGTCATCGCCGTAGGCCCCGGCAAAGAGGGCGTGCAGCTGAACGTCAGGATCGGCGACCGCGTGCTCTACGGCAAATACGCCGGCCAGGAGCTGAACTACAACGGCGACGACTACCTCATCATGCGCGAGGACGACATCCTGGTAGTGGTCAGCGACAACTAATTTTTACTAACGAAAAAGTCATTTTTGAACCTAAAAGTTTCATCACATGGCAGCTAAAGAAATCACCACGGGCCGTCAAGCCCAGGAAAGCATCAAAAAAGGAATTGACAAACTGGCGAATGCCGTAAAGGCCACCCTCGGCCCCAAAGGCCGCAACGTCGTCATTGAAAAAAGCTTCGGTGCTCCCAAAGTGACCAAAGACGGCGTAACGGTAGCCAAGGAAATAGAACTGCCCGACCCGCTGGAAAACATGGGCGCCCAGATGGCTAAAGAAGTGGCCAGCAAAACCGCAGACCTGGCCGGTGACGGCACCACCACCGCCACCGTCCTGGCTCAGGCCATGATCAACGCCGGCCTGAAGAACGTGGCCAGCGGCGCCAATCCCATCGACCTCAAGCGCGGCATCGACAAGGCCGTGAAGATCGTCGTGGAGCACATCCGCGAGCAGGCCGAAGACGTAAGCGGCGACTTCGACAAGATCCGCCAGGTGGGCACCATCTCCGCCAATAACGACCCGGAGATCGGCCAGCTGATCGCCGACGCCATGAAGCGCGTGAGCACCGACGGCGTGATCACCGTAGAAGAGGCCAAAGGCCTGGAAACCTATATGGAAGAAGTCAGCGGTATGCAGTTCGACCGCGGCTACCTCTCTCCCTACTTCGCCACCGATACCGAGCAGATGGTGGCCGAGTACGACAACCCGCTCATCCTGATCCACGATAAGAAGATCTCCAACGTCAAGGACATCATTCCGGTGCTGGAAGCCGCTGCCGGCGAAAGCAAGCCGCTGCTCATCATCGCCGAAGACATCGAGGGCGCGGCACTGGGCACCCTGGTGGTCAACCGCCTGCGCGGCACCCTGCAGGTAGTGGCCGTCAAAGCGCCCGGCTTCGGCGACCGCCGCAAGGCCTTGCTGGAAGACATCGCCGTACTGACCGGCGGTACCGTCATCAGCGAAGAGCGCGGCTACAAACTGGAGAATACCACCCTCGATCAGCTCGGCCGCTGTGAGAAGATCAAGGTGGATAAGGACAACACCACCATCGTCGGCGGTATGGGCGAAGAGGATATGGTCCAGTCCCGCATCAACCAGATCAAGGCCCAGATCGAAACGACGACTTCCGATTACGATAAGGAAAAGCTGCAGGAGCGCCTCGCCAAGCTGGCCGGCGGCGTCGCCGTACTGCATGTGGGCGCCGCTACGGAGGTGGAAATGAAAGAGAAGAAAGACCGCGTGGATGATGCCCTGCACGCCACCCGCGCCGCCATCGAGGAAGGCATCGTACCGGGCGGCGGCGTCGCTTTTGTACGCGCCATCAATGCCTTGCGCAAGGTGAAGTTCGACAATGAGGACGAGTTCATCGGCGCCGGCATCGTCAGCAAATCCCTCGAGTCGCCGATCCGCACCATCGCCGAGAACGCCGGCGTGGAGGGCAGCGTCGTCCTCCAGAAAGTGCTGGACGGCAAAGACGCCTTCGGCTATAACGCCTACACGGAAACCTACGAAGACCTGAAGAAGTCCGGCGTAATCGACCCGGCCAAGGTCGCCCGTGTGGCCATCGAAAATGCCGCTTCCATCGCCGGCATGGTGCTGATGACGCAGTGCGCCATCAGTGATAAGCCGGAGAAGAAGAAGGAACCGTCTATGGCGGCCGGCGGCATGTATGACGACATGATGTAAAGTGGATGGGCTTCATTAACTGATCATCCTAACCTGGCCCCGGCAGCTTTAATTGCCGGGGCCTTTTTGATTACAGGTGCTTTCTTTATCAATCCTATTCCGGAATTCGTACCTTCATAAAAAGCTCAATTGGAACATCAAGCTCTAAGCCGAATAGAAAGGCCATTATTGATAAAAAGCAAAAACGCTGCCATGAAATTAAATCTGCTACTCCTCTTCGCTCTTTTCTTCGCCACGCTCCCTTTCAGCCATGCCCAGCAGCGGGCCGATGCGGGCAAAAAGCCGCCCAACATCATCTTTATGATGGCCGACGACCACGCCTACCAGGCCATCAGCGCCTACAGCGACAAGCTCATTCAAACGCCCAATATCGACCGGCTGGCGAAAGAAGGCATGCTCTTCACCAATGCCTGCGTGACGAATTCCATCTGCGCCCCCTCCCGGGCGGTCATCCTCACCGGCAAGCACAGCCACATCAACGGGAAGATCGACAACCGCTTTCCCTTTGACACCACCAATATCACCTTCCCGCAACTGCTGCACAATGCCGGCTACCAAACCGCCATGTTCGGCAAGCTGCACTTCGGCAATAATCCCAAAGGCTTCGACGAGTTCAAAATACTGCCGGGGCAGGGCCACTACTACAATCCCAAGTTTATTACCAATAAGGGCGATACCACCGTCGAGGGCTATGTGACGGACATCATCACCGATTTCACCCTCGACTGGATGGGCGAGCGCCGCGATCCGGATAAGCCGTTTTTTCTGATGTATCTGCATAAAGCCCCTCACCGCGAATGGCTGCCCGCCCAGCGGCATTACACGGAGTATCTGCGTAAGGAGTTTCCCGCTCCCCCTACACTCTTTGACGATTACGAGGGCCGGGGCAGGGCCGCCAAAGAAGCAGAGATGAACCTGCTGGAACACATGAACTGGGCCGGCGATTCCAAGATATTCCCCGAAGTGATGGACGATCTGGGCATCCCCGAAACCTCCAGCTGGGATAAAAATGCCTTCGAGCATACCGTAGGGCGCATGACCGAAGAGCAACGCCGGGCCTGGAATGCCACCTACGGCCCCATGAACGAGGCCTTCAAAAAACAATATGCCGAAATGGACAGCGCCGATCTCATGATGTGGCGCTACCAGCGTTACATGCAGGATTACCTGGCCACCATCGCCGCCATAGATGAGAACGTCGGCCGCCTGCTCGACTACCTGGACGAGAACGGCCTGATGGAAAATACCATCGTCGTCTACACTTCCGACCAGGGCTTCTACCTTGGCGAGCACGGCTGGTTCGACAAGCGCTTCATCTACGACGAGTCTTTCAAAACGCCCCTGCTGGTGCGCTGGCCGGGAGTAATAGAAGCAGGGGCCCAATCCACGGAAATGGTGCAAAACCTCGACTTCGCCCAGACCCTCCTGGAAGCCGCCGGCGTGGAAGCGCCGGATGACATGCAGGGCGAAAGCCTGCTGCCCCTGTTGCGCGGCGAAACCGACAAGTGGGACAGAGAGGCCGTCTACTACCACTACTACGAATACCCGGCCGTGCATATGGTCAAGCGCCACTATGGCATCGTCACCGAAGATTACAAGCTGGCCCATTTCTATTATGACATCGACGAGTGGGAACTGTACGACCGGAAGAAAGACCCGCTGGAACTGAATAACGTTTACGAGGACCCCGCCTACCGGAAGGTGGTCAAGCGGCTAACCAGGGATCTGTACAAACTGCGGAAAAAATACAAGGATTCGAAGGAGCTGGACCAGAAGTACATCGAGCTTTACGAGAAAAAGGATTGATATGAAGATGAAGCAGTCAATGCCTTGCCAGGGTGCGGTTTATTCCATTTCATTCCCTTGCCTGCCCGTGAGACGGCCAAGCAGGCATCAGTCGCTAAGCTCGTGTCCCACCGCGCCCTGGCTTAAGCCAACAAGCGGCATAGCACGATGCTTTTCGGACAGCTCTGGTACAGCCTTTTCAAGCCATACCCCAAAATTTCATAATTTGCCGGAACAAAAGTAAACATCCAAAGATCTTATGTTCAAGGCCTATCTGTTTTTATTTGCCATTTTAATTATTCCGGGCATTCAGGTGTTATCCCAGGACACAACCACCCGCCCCAACATCATCCTCGTCTTTGCCGACGACCTGGGCTACGGAGACCTCAGCTGCTACGGCAGCCCCGTCAACCAAACGCCCCATCTGGACCGGCTGGCCAGTGAGGGCATCAAGCTCACTTCCTTCTACGCGGCCGCTTCGGTCTGTACGCCTTCCCGGGCGGCGCTTCTCACCGGCCGGTACCCGCTGCGGGCCGGGCAGCCGCATAACCTCGGGCCGGATTCTCCGGCGGGCCTGCCCCTTTCGGAAGAAACCCTGGCCAGCGCCCTCAAAGAGCAGGGCTACCGAACGGCCGCCTTCGGCAAGTGGCACCTGGGCGCCGTGGAAGGCTACTTCCCCACCGACCGCGGCTTCGATGAGTATTTTGGCATCCTGTACAGCAACGATATGATGCCCCCCTGGGTAAATACCGAGCGCCCGCTCCACCTGTACCGCAACAAGCGCCCGACGGAAGAATACCCCGTCGATCAGCGCACGCTCACCCAGCGGTATACGGATGAGGCCATCCGTTTCATCCGGGAATCCAAAGACACTCCCTTCTTCGTCTACCTGCCCTATGCCATGCCGCATCTGCCCATCTACGCCTCGGAAGGCTTTGCCGGCCGCTCCGCCGGCGGCGATTACGGGGATGTCATCGAAGAGATCGACCACAATATCGGGCGCCTCCTGGCCGAACTGGAAAAGCTGGGCAAAGCGGAAAACACCCTGGTCATCGTCACCAGCGACAACGGCCCCTGGCGCAACATGCCGCCCCGCATGTACGAAACCGAAGTGGTGCAGCCCTGGCACGGCGGCAGCACCGGCCCGCTGCGCGGAGCAAAGGCCACTTCCTACGAGGGAGGCTTCCGGGTGCCTTGTATCATCCGCTGGCCGGGCGTCATTCCGCCCGGGCAACTGAGCAGCGAACTGGTGACCACCCTGGACCTGCACGCCACCATCCGCAGCCTTACCGGCGCTATCGAGCCCCCGAACCCGCTGGACGGCAAGCCTGTTCTTCCCGTCCTTACCCAGGGCGCCCCTGCCCCCGATGGCTATTTCTACTACTTCTCCGGCAACACCCTGGATGGGGTGCGCCAGGGGAAATGGAAACTGCGCATCGCCTACGACGCCAGCAACTGGGTCTCCCCGGAGCTGCGCACCGGCGAAGAGCCCATCGAAACCCAATTGTTCGATCTGCAGAACGACCCCTACGAGCATTTTAACCTGGCGGAGGAGTATCCGGAAGTGGTGGATGAGCTGAAAAAGATACTGCAGGCCTATGCGGAAGGTACTGGGGCAACAGTTAATTTTTGAGGAACGCGGACTTCCTGGTCCGCGAGTGATAATTAGGTACGAAAAAAATTGATCGCGTTTTGATTGCCGAGAGGCCTCCACCTGGCCTTTGTCCCCGGTGTAAAACACTTCCAGGTTTTGGAAACACTGGAAGGTTTTGCGGGCGGGGCTAACCTGTTCCAATACAGGGCTGAGCCAGCGTCTCTAAGGCCCGGCAGCGTTTGCGAGACGGCAAAACACTTCCAGGCCTGAAAAACACCGGAACGTTTACAAGCCCTCAACCACCAATACCCAATCCTCACCCTCCCCACTGCTGGGCGGTGTAAAAGTAAGCGGCTCAGAGGTTTTAAACTCCCCGATAGCCTGGCTCTCCCCACTTCGCGGATCATACCAGGAAGCCTTACATTGCCTTCCCGCTATTTTCGTCAGATCAACCTCTATAGCCTCGCCCAGTGGCGTATAGCCATAGGCATAGCTGTCGTCGGTAGCCCGGGCGGCCATCATCTTACCCGGCCCTTCGCCAGGATCATTCAGGATAAGGGTAGTATCCGGCTCAAGCAGCAGGAAGGGGCGGGACTCAAACAGCTTTCGGACATAACCCATCTGCACCGCTCCCGGATGATCGAGGGCTTCCCGCCAGTTGCTGCGGCAGTAGACGTTGGGCTTTTTTGCCAAAGCTGTACATCTGCCAGATGTTGTTGTTGCCATAGGTGTGCCCGCAGGCGCCGGATAGCATGGACCAGTAGGCGGCTTTCCGTACATCATAGGCTTCGAACCAGCCCAGTTTGAACAGCGTATCTGCTTCCGCTGGGCTGAGGGTACCCCGCATATTGTCCTTTTCAAATTCATAGAATTTAACGGGAATATCCTCGTAGCAGGGCTCGCCATCCAGGGTCGGTTTGACAGGTGTCAACTGATAGGTTTGCCGGGTGAGTTTCCAGTTGGGGTTGTTGCGGCTGTGGTGGCCCGACTGGTGCATGTTAAAGTCCAGCCAGTCTGCCTCATGGAACCAGGTGGCGGATGTCTGCCAGCCCGAGGGGTGGTAAGTCATCAGGTGATTGCCGTTATCGCCCCGGTCCAGGCCCTTGGCCATGGCGTTCCAGACGGCACGCTGTTCATCGCTTTCTATCCAGCGGTCGCCTCCGAGGATCCAGATGATGGGCTTGTCTTTGTAGCGTTGGCCAAGGAATTCGCCGTAGGCCTCCGCATTTTCCGGGTTGAAGATCTCCGGCCCTACGCCCCAGGCCTTGAGCACCTTATCGCCCCAGGTGGGCAGCATGCCGATGTAAAGGCCTAGTTTTTCCACCTGATCGACGATGAAGTCTACATGCTCGAAGTAGGCCTCCACCGGGCGGGTGGGATCGAGTTGTTCCAGGGGTACATGGCCGTATGGGTTGGGAATGAACAGCCCGTCGATCTCCGCCAGCACCACGGCCTGGATGACGGTAAATCCTTTCCCGGAACGGTCGCGCAGGTATTCCGTGGCTTCTTCACGGTTCAGGCGGTGGAAGAGCTCCCAGGCGGTATCTCCCAGGTAGAAGAAAGGCGAGCCGTCTTCTTTGATCAGAAAGCGGCCGTTCTCACTGACTTTCAGCCGGGGCAAGGGCGCGTGTTTCAGATCGGCATAGCTGATCAGTTCGATGCCTTGCTCTTTGATGGTTCGCTTTACCCGCTCATCGGAGCGGACGATGAGGCGGGTGGGGGAGGAGGCAGGCTGCGCCACGAGCGGCGTACTGGCAACAGCGGCCAATGCAGAAAGCCAAAACAAGAGGATGAGGTTTTTCATGTCAGATTTTTTTGAGGCCGGGAGATAATGCTCCTTCCCAGCCGTATCCATGGCGTCAGGTACCCCAAGCTATCAAATCAAAGCCAGGTGCAGGTAAGTTATTCTCTCAAATCGGTACGCCATTTTAAAAAAAAATGTCAGGCGTGCATCGTCTATCACCTGATGCCGGTAGATGGAACCTGGCGCTGCGGATTTTTACTGCGTAGCTATGATCCCACTGAATGAGGAGATTAACAAACTGGATATAGCCCTGGAAAAAAAGCCGCCCCTGGAACAAAAGCACGACGGCACTTTATTCCTGATATATGCCAACATTATCACTGGCATTGCCGGCGCCAAGTATTTTGACGCTTCCTATCAACAGGAAATATTGGAGGTGGACTGCACACTGTCATTCCACTTTCTACTTACCCTCTTCTTAATTCTTCCTTTGATTGGGAACAGCCATTCGAATAATACTTTTGTATGGCGTAAAGGGTTCCGTTTTTGGTATAACGGTCCGAAATAGTTGAATCAGTCAACCAGAATTAAAGAGTTTCTCCAAAATGAAAACCAAACGACCGGAAAAATCCTTAAATTAGTAGCGTTTTATAATAAATAACCTCAAGATGAGCACAGCACAATTAAAAGAAGCGCTGCATCAGCATATCGAAGAGGCAGATGAAGGTTTGCTGAAGGCTTTGTATGCCTTTATGCAAGCTTATTCCATTGAGGGAGAAGATCTGGTGATCCCCAAGAAGATCTTGGACGCCATCAAACTTCCCCCGGAGGAATTGAAGGTTGAAATTGCGGTATATCTCTACGATAAGGAAAAACTGTCCATGGGCCAGGCGAAAAGGCTGGCCGGGCTGGATCAATTGGCTTTCCAAAAAGAGCTGGCTAAGCGGGATGTGTATATCCATTTTTCGATGGAAGAACTGAAAGACGATCTTGAAACGCTACGCAACCTATGATCGTCATCAGCGATACTGGGCCGGTTACCAACCTTTTGCAGATAGAAAGGCTGTATTTGTTAAAAGAACTTTTCCAAAAGATCATTATTCCCACCAGTGTCTTTATAGAATTATCTCATATTTTGGAACAAAGGTTGACCCTGGAAGAACTCGATTGGGTCGAAATAAAGGAAGCGCCACAAGGCGAATTGTTCAAAAAAATACTAGAAACGCTAGACCGAGGCCGCCATCGCCCCGCCCGTTTTTATTGCCGCTCCAAACGTGCCAGTTGCCGTTGAATTCGTGCAAAAAGCGGATCAGCACCCGTTGGTTGAACACCTTGGCATCGCGGGCAAAGCGGCCGATGTAAATGCTCCAACGCCATAGGTCCAGAGCGCCAGAATACACCTCACACAAGCCGCCCAAATTTCATTATCTTCACCCCTATGAAACCACTATTCTTCACCTTAGCATCCATCCTCCTTCTGGCGGGCTGCGGCCAAGCGGGAGGCAATAGCGCCGGCCAGGACGAGGCCCTTCCCCGCATCGCCATAGCCGGCCTGGCGATAGAATCAAGTACTTTCTCTCCTGCCCGCACCCACGAGGAGGCCTTCCATGCCAAAACCGGAGAGGAAGTGTTCTCCCTCTATCCATTCTTCGCTCCGGACTCTGCCACCAGGCAACGGGCGGAGTGGGTCCCGACGCTGAAGGGCCACGCCCTGCCCGGCGGCATCGTCACCCGGGAGGCTTACGAATCGCTGGTGGGCAAAACGCTGGCCATGCTCCGCGAGAAAGGCCCCTACGACGGCCTCTTCTTCGACATCCACGGAGCGATGAGCGTGGAAGGGCTGGACGACCCGGAAGGGGATTTCATCATCCGGGTCCGGGAGGTGATCGGTACGGAGCCCATTATCTCCACCTGCATGGACCTGCACGGCAACGTTTCTCCGCGGCTGGCCAAGCATACCGATCTGATGACCTGCTACCGGCTGGCGCCCCACGAGGACGCCATGGAGTCAAAAAAACGGGCGGTCGACAATTTGCTGGAGCGGATAGAAAGCGGCAAGGGCAAACCGCCCTATAAGGCATGGATCCCCGTGCCGATACTTCTGCCCGGCGAAAAGACGAGCACCCGCATCGAACCGGGGAAGAGCCTGTACGCTAAGGTCGGCCCGGCCGCCGCGCAGGAAGGCATCGTCGACGCCGCCATTTGGGTGGGCTACGCCTGG
Source organism: uncultured Phaeodactylibacter sp. (assembly GCA_964454855.1). Lineage (GTDB taxonomy): Bacteria > Bacteroidota > Bacteroidia > Chitinophagales > Saprospiraceae > CAYVVK01. The sequence continues at coordinate 11,311 of CAYVVK010000111.1, forward strand.
GCTGACGAACCACGCAACCACGCCGTGGTGATGGTGACGGGCGACGATAAGGAAAAAGTAACCACCACGGCCGAAGAGCTCGCCCGGAGCTTCTGGGCCGTACGCTCCGAATTTGTATTCGTAGCCCCCACCGCCTCCCTCGGGGAGAGCCTCGACCGGGCCATCGCCAGCGACAAGCAGCCCTTCATGATCAGTGATATGGGAGACAACCCCACCGCCGGGGGCGCCGGCGACGTGACCTGGACCCTTCGGGAGATCCTCGCCCGCCCGGAATTCCAGACAGAGGCAGGCCCCTCGCTTATCTATGCGTCCCTCCCCGGCCCGGAGTTGGTGGAGCAGGCCGTTGCTGCCGGAGTCGGTGGAAAAGTGGATGCTCCTGCCGGCGCTGCCGTTGACAGCCGCTACGCCCCGCCGATCCGGCTGTCCGGAACGGTAGAGGCCATAGAGCACGGCGACCAGCACGCCGAAACGGAAGTGGTGGTTAGGGTCGGCAGTGTACACGTCATCGTCACCAAAAAGCGCAAGCCTTATCACCATGAGGCCGATTTCACCCGGCTGGGCCTGAACCCCCGGGAAACCGATATCGTCGTGGTCAAGATCGGCTATCTGGTGCCGGAGCTCTACGATATGCGGGCGGACTGGGTCATGGCCCTCACTCCCGGCGGAGTGGATCAGGATCTGGAGCGCCTGGACTATAAGCGGATTAAACGCCCCATGTTCCCGCTCGACGAGGACATGGAGGACCCGGACCTGAGCGCCCGCCTGATTCCCTTGTCCGATGAGGGGGAATAGAACATCTGGCCTTGGCATTTTATAAATGTATGCCTTCATAAAGGGGCCGGGGGGTGACTGCCCCATCTGAATAAGTTTAATCCGTTCGATAAGCCCCTTGCCACTAACTTTCCATATCTTTCGGTTGCAAGCCGAAATATCAAACAAGTGAAAAACCAGAAAAAGGCCGTACCCGGCGCGCTTACGGAAAAACTCCCCTCGGGCTTCACCTTTGAAATGGCCTACGTGGAAGGCGGCCTGTTCCACATGGGCAGCACCGGCAAAGAGGCGTATTACGACGAGCACCCCATTCACGAAGTAAAACTGGATAGCTTCTACATCGGCAAATTTCCCGTGGTAGAGTCGCTCTGGGAAGCTGTTATGAATGAAGATAAAGCAGCCGGTAAGCAGGGCCTTCCTATGGAAATGGTGTCCTGGAAGGATGTCCGGGAGTTTCTCCAAAAACTCAACCAACTCACAGGAAAAAACTACCGCCTGCCCACGGAGGCAGAATGGGAATACGCAGCACGCGGCGGGCAGAAGAGTAATGGATACGATTATCCCGGTGGCAATGACATAGAAGAAGTAGGCTGGTACATACGGAACAGCGATGGGAGCAAAAAAGCCGTGGGGCAGAAACGCCCGAATGAGCTGGGCCTGTATGACCTCTGCGGAAACGTCCTGGAATGGTGCTGGGACAAATACAGCGGCGCGTACTACGAGGATTGCCGGAAGCGGGGGGTAGTAGAAAACCCAGAGGGCCCCAAAGAAGGTGTATATCGCGTGCTGCGCGGCGGCTCCTGGTACCTCGATGAACGTAGCTGCCGCTGCACCTACCGCCATTACGAACCCCTGGGGGGCCGCTTCACGGATATCGGCTTCCGCCTCGCTTTATCGCTTGAGCAATAGCCTTCCCCCTTCCGCCTT
>CAYVVK010000112.1:0-9734 GCA_964454855.1 uncultured Phaeodactylibacter sp.
AAACCCAAAACTCAAAACCCAAAACTCAAAACCCAAAACCCAAAACCCAAAACTCCCCTTGCAACGCATAGGCCTACTCTCCGACACTCATTCCCACCTGGATGAAAGCATCTTCAACTACTTCGAAGAATGCGATGAGATCTGGCATGCCGGCGATATCGGCAGCATGGACGTGGTGGAGCGCCTGGAAGCTTTCCGCCCTCTGAGAGCGGTATACGGCAACATCGACGATGCGCGGCTGCGGCGCGCTTTCCCCGAAGGCCTGCGCTTCGAATGTGAGGGCGTGGATGTCTTTATGACCCACATCGGCGGCTATCCCGGGCGTTACAACAAGCGGGTGCGGGAGATTATCCAAAAGAACCCGCCTAAGCTGTTCATCTGCGGCCATTCCCACATCCTGAAAGTGATGCCGGACCGGAAGTACGGCCTGCTGCACATCAATCCGGGAGCGGCGGGCGTGCATGGCTTCCATAAAGTAAAAACCATTGTGCGTTTTACCCTGGAGGCAGGGAATATTAAAGATCTGGAAGTGATCGAACTGGGATTGCGAGGGAGGGGGTAGCCGTTTGCAGCATGCAGTTTACCCTGTGGAATTCGCAAAGCGACTATTCCCACAGGGTGGGCAGACGGAGCAGCCGGAGCGGCCGGAAGCAGTGTGCACATCTAAAATTGCAAATGTGCAAATCGGAAATCGTCAATGAACAGATTTAGGATTTAAGATTGAGGCATATACGATTTACGATTTGGAGCAGGGCAGAGCTTCTAAAACCGCCAAACCAACCCTACAGAATCACCCGTAAAACTCAGCCCTTCCAGAATGGGCCTCAGATCGCTGTTGCCCTGCGCCTGCCAGATGTGCGCGCCCAGGTCGAACAGGAACAGAAAGGCGCCCTGCAGGATGATAGACTTGCCAAAGCCCTTCAGCCGTTCGGGATTATTTTCCGTGCGTTTGGAGCGCTCCATCAGATACAGCCCGCCCATCATGTAGCCCACATCCAGCCCGGCATTGAAGAGGAAGATCTTCTGAAGGTTATGCTGTTCATGGATGCTGGCGTACAGATCGAAGCTGGCGGGATCAGTTTTAATGGCGCTGAGATAGCCCGCTGTGGCCAGCCCCAGGTTGACCAGCCCCCAGCCGGCGTTCATCAGGTGGAAGTACTTGTCCTCGCCGCTGCGCTGGCTGCCCAGAGTGGCGCCAACCGCCAGGTTGCCCACTGCCCATCCGCCCAGGATCATCATGCTGACGCGCTGCTTCTCCAGCCGCTGGGCATTGAAGTCGGTGAGGCCTTCCACCTGGGCGTAGCCGATGAAGAGGAAGTTTAGGAAGGTGAGGGTCAGGAGGGTGCGTTTTAAGTTCATCGTAAAATGTTTTTCCTTAAAGCGGGAAAGGAGGGAGTTTGTTCATTCAATATCAGGCTAATGAATCAACTAAAACCCTCCGGCATCATCATCCGGGTTTCGGAAATCCCCCACGCCCACCAGCTTGCCGTCTTCCCGCTTCAGGATGGCCTTGATGACCGCCATGCGGTTGATCTCGCGGAAACGGTGGCCCATGGCCTCCAGTTGTTGCAGGGTGCTGTCGGGTATGGCGCCTTCCTCCACCACGATCTCATCGGGCAGCCACTGGTGGTGGAAACGGCCGGCATTGACGGCCTCCTCCAGCGTCATACCGAATTCTATCACGTTGACGATGACCTGGAAGACTGCCGTGATGATGGTTGCCCCTCCCGGAGCGCCCAGCACCATAAACAGCTCGCCGTCCTTTTCGATGATGGTGGGCGTCATGGAGCTCAGCATGCGCTTTTGAGGCTGTATGGCGTTGGCCTCGGCGCCCAGCAGGCCGAACTGGTTAGGCACGCCTGGCTTGGCGCTGAAGTCATCCATTTCGTTGTTGAGGAAAAAACCGGCGCCGTCTACCCATACTTTGCAGCCGTAGTTGGAGTTGAGGGTGGTGGTTACGGACACCGCATTGCCCTCCGGGTCGACCACCGAGGTGTGGGTGGTCTCAAAACTCTCGATGGCCACCTGGAAATCGCCCGCCAGAATGGAATCGCTTTCCGTGGCCTGTGCCGGCGCGTAGCTGGCCATGCGCTGGCGCAGGTAGGATTCGGAGAGCATCGAGTCAATGGGCACCTCGTAGAAGTCCATATCGCCCAGGTGCATGGCGCGGTCGGCGTAGGCGCGGCGTTCTACTTCCGCCATGAGGTGGACGGCCTGGGCGGAATGGAAGCCGTATTCGTGCAGGGGGTAGGGTTCCATCATCCTGAGCATTTGCACCAGGGCTACGCCGCCGCTGGAAGGCGGCGGCATAGAGATGATCCGGTAGTTGTCGTAGGTGCGGGAGATAGGGGCCCGCCACTGGGCGTTGTAATTTTTGAGGTCTTCCATGGCCATGATGCCGTTGCCGCTCCGCATTTCTTTGACGATGGCCTCCGCCACTTCACCTTGGTAGAAACCGGCTTTGCCCTTTTCCTGTATCCTCCGCAGGGTGTTGGCCAGTTGGGTTTGGGTCAGTACTTCTCCTGTGAGGAAGGTGTCCCGGATGAAGGGATTAGGAGCTTGGTTAAATTCTCGGAATGCCTCCTGAAAACGGTTCAGCCGGCCGGCTTCCGCTTCGGAAATGGTGAAGCCGTTTTCCGCCAGATCCACCGCAGGCTGGATAAGCGCTGCAATGCCCCTGATCTTTCCGTACTTTTCATGGGCGGCGATCAGGCCTGCCACAGTACCGGGAACTCCTGCCGCCAGATGTCCTTTAGTGCTCAGCCCTTCGATGACATTCCCCAGGCTGTCGAGATACATGTCACGGCCGGCGGCCATGGGCGCTTTTTCTCGGTAATCTATGCTTGCCGTTTCCCCATCCTTATTGCGGATGACCATAAAGCCGCCGCCGCCGATATTGCCGGCGCGTGGATAAACTACCGCCAGGGCGAATTGCACGGCAACAGCCGCATCTACGGCATTGCCGCCTTGCCGCAGTACTTCCAGCCCTACCTGAGTGGCCAGGGGGTGAGGGCAGACGACTACGGCGGAATCGGCGGTAACCGTTTTCTGCGCTTCGTAGCCGACGGTGCGTTCCGCCTGCCGGCACCGGCTGAATACAAGAAGGAGCAATAAAAGGAAGAAAGGAAGAGGGTTGTGGCTTGGTTTTTTCATTTTGTAAGCTATCGTGGACAAGGACATAAGCCGGAAAATCCATCAGGGATTTTCCACCCAGCGGGTTGACGAATTGCAAAAGTTTGCAATTGCCAGGGCGAATCCTCCAATATCGGGAACGGCTGTTAAAATGCAAAAGAAAACAAAAAAAAATAGTGGCGGCTGGAATGCGGGCTTCCAGGCCCGCGAAGGCAGCCCGAAGATAAAACCGGCGCTATATCTGCCAATGTTTTCACTGTTTATCCCCGGCTTCTTGTCTTTAATAAACCATCCTCCCCTCAGCCTGTTTCATCCATGATGAAACCAACCGTAGCTATCGCAGGGGCCACCGGCTTTATCGGCCGTTGGTTCATGCACAAGTATAAGCATAAGTACCGCTTTATAGCGCTGAGCCGCCGCCGGATGCATCCGCGGGAAGAAGATCCGAACGTGGAGTGGCGGCAGGTAGAGCTGTATTCCCTGTCGAGTACCGAAGAGGCCCTGCGGGACGCCGATTATGCCCTGTACCTGGTGCATTCCATGCAGCCTTCCACCCGCCTCAACCAGGGCTCCTTTGATGATACCGACCTGCTGCTGGCTGATAATTTCGTGCGTAGCGCCCGGAAGAACAAGCTGAAACAGATCCTCTTCCTGGGCGGCATATTGCCGCCGGATACGGATTCCTATTCGCGGCATCTGCGCAGCCGCTATGAGGTGGAGCAGACCCTGGCTTCCACCGACGTCCCCCTTACCGCCCTGCGCGCGGGCATCGTCATCGGGCCCGGAGGCTCTTCCTTTGAGATCATCGAAAAACTGGTGCGCCGCCTGCCGGCCATGATCTGCCCGAAGTGGACACTGTCCGAGTCGCAACCCATTTCCTTACAGGATACCCTTCGCATCATTGACCATTGCCTGGGCAATGAGGAGGTATATGATGAGGCCTATGACATCGGTGGAAAGGACATCGTGACCTACATCGAGATGATGAAGATCACTGCCCGCCTGCTGGGCAATAAGCGCTACATCACTTCCGTGCCTTTTTTCTTACCGGGCCTGTCCAAGCTGTGGGTCAGCGTGTTTGCCGATTCCAGCACCACGCTGGTCTCCCCGCTGATCGAAAGCCTGCGCCACCGGCTGGTGATACAGCCCAATCCGCTGATGGACGAGTTTCCGGACAGGCTTTCTGTGGAGGAGGCCATACGCAATGCTTTGTTCGACAAAGACAAAGTGCCGAAACTGCCGCCCGGAGAACGGGAAACCAAAGAGAAAAATACCGTCCGCTCCGTGCAGCGGCTGCCCAACCCCCATAACTATACGGCCACCTGGGTGGCGCGGGTGTACCAGGCCTGGCTGCCTCATTATTTCCGCTATCTCATCCGCGCGCAGGCGGAGGGCGATGCGGTGGCTTTTCACCTTTTCGGCTTCCCCCTGCTGAAGCTGTATTTCGTAAAAGACCGCAGCGATGAAGACCGGCAGCTCTTCTACATCGTCGACGGGCTGTTGGTGAAACGCAAAGATTACGGCTGGCTGGAATTTCGCCGGGTGCTGGATGACAGATACGTCATTTCCGCCATCCATGAATTCGTACCTACCCTGCCCTGGTATCTTTACCTGTTCTCACAGGCCGTCGTCCACCTTTGGGTAATGAAACAGTTCGGGCAGTATCTGGCAAAGGAATAGGCAGGCGGCCATTTTCAGGCTTTGTCATCTTTTGGTACTTTATGCTTGTTCTAATAGATAATGAAGAGCTATGGATATACTGGAAAGCATTGGGCTTACGGAAGAAATACTACGGACGTTCAAGGAACTCTTTATCGTTCTTGGTATAGGGCTGCTTATGGGGGTGGAGCGTGAGTATTCCAAGCGCCAAAAAGAAGACCGGCTGTTTGCCGGGGTGCGCACCTTTCCCATTGTGGCGCTGGTAGGCTATCTGTCCCTTTTTCTCTCCGAGAAGTATTTTCCGCTGATCTTCGCTTCCGCTTTCATCGGTACTATTGTCGTGGTGGCCATGGCCTACGTTCGCACCCGTAAGGCCGATGTCGGCACCACCACCGAGTTTTCTCTCATGGCCACTTTTTTACTGGGCAGCCTGGTCTTCGCGCAGCACTACTATTTGGCCGTCATCGTGGCCGTGCTCATAACGGCTTTGCTCAGCCTCAAGATCAAACTGCACGATGCCGTGCGCAAGTTATCCCGCAACGACATCTTTTCCATCCTTTATTTCGTCATCATCACGGCCCTGGTCCTGCCGCTCTTGCCCAACAAAGATATGGGCCCTTACGGCATTTTCAATCCCTACAAGACCTGGCTCATCGTCGTTATCTTTATCACCCTCAATTTTCTGGCCTATTTTCTCAGCAAATTCCTGAGCCAACGGCGTTCAGTGCTGCTCACCGGCGTCCTGGGAGGCTTCGCTTCCAGCACGGCCACCGCCTGGTATTTTTCCCGCAGCAGTGGAAAAAGTACGAGTGGAGGCATGATGCAAGCGGCGGCCATTATCCTGGCTTCTTCCATCATGTTTCCCCGCCTGCTGATCTGGCTCATCATTCTGAACCTGGAACTATTCCGGGCGCTCTGGCTGCCGGTACTCGTCTTTGGCCTGGCAGGAATGGGCATTGGGTATTACATCAGCAGCCGGGAACAGGAGCAGGAGGAAACCGAAGATCGGCAGATCAACAACCCCATCAATTTTCGGGAGGCCTTGTTCTTTGCCCTCATTTATATCACCATTCAGTTCGTCGTGGGTTATGCGGAAGAGCACCTTGGGAACGAAGGTGTCTACCTGGCGGCCGCTATATCCGGGCTTACGGATGTAGACGCCATAACCATATCGATGGCCAATTACAGCAAACAGGATATAGGCCTGAAGGTGGCGGCCGTATCGGTAGTCATTGCGGCCTTTTCCAATACTTCGGTGAAATATGCTTTCTGCCTGTTTTTCGGCAACGCCCAGCTCAAAAAATACGCCAGTTACGGCTTTTTGCCGCTGTTTGCCCTGGGGCTGGCCTATGTGCTTATCCGCTTGCTGGGATAATACTCTGGGCAGCGAACATATCTGCCTTTTTCCGCTTTAATCTATAAAATTAAAATACGACACATGAGAACCCTCAAGTTTAAAAATGGAGACGAATTGCCTGCTATTGGGCTGGGTACCTGGAAATCTGAACCGGGAGAAGTATACGATGCCGTGATCGCTGCGGTAAAGGCCGGTTACCGGCATATAGACTGTGCACCTATTTACGGTAATGAGGCCGAAGTTGGAGAGGCCCTGCAGAAAGTGATGGCCGACGGCCTTCCTTACCTGCAGCAGCGTAGCCTGTTTGATTTCTGTGAAAAACAGGGCCTGCACATGACCGCTTACTCGCCGCTCGGCTCCCGCGACCGGCCCGAGCGCCTGCAGAAAGAGGGAGACCCCGACCTTTTTGAGAATCCCACCATCAAGGATATTGCGGATAAACACGGCTGCACTCCCGCCCAGGTGCTTATCAGCTGGGCCGTACACCGGGGAACGGCCGTTATCCCTAAGTCCGTAACCCCCAGCCGGATCAAAGAAAACCTGCAATCCGCCGATATCGGGCTCAGCGCTGAGGAAATGAATCGGATCGCCAAGCTCGAAAAGGGCTATCGTTTTCTCGACGGCGGCATCTGGGTGATGGAAGGCAGCCCTTACAGCAGGGCGGATCTATGGGAAGAAGTACTGGTAGAAAATTCGTAAAAAATTCACCGATTACGCAGAATTCCTGTTAGTATTGTGGAGCAACCGGCACCCTACGCCCGTATAAAACGCCTATGCAGGAAAAACTTAAAGATTGGTGGGCCGCATGGCTGAAACGCTGGCGGCCCTTCGCAGAAGCCAAACCTCGCCTGTCGCGCATACTCAAATGGAGCGGCATCGCCGGGCTTTCCCTCTTCGGCCTGTTGTTGCTGGGCTGGGCCGGCATCCTATTATCTGTGCCTACTGTACGTGAACTGAAGCAGGTGCAAACCCAGATCGCTTCCGATATATACACTGCCGACAGCCTGCTTCTGGGGCGTTATTACAACCAATACCGGACGGTGGTTTCCTACGAAGAAATTCCCCAGCATGTTTTCGATGCACTGGTAGCTACCGAAGACGAGCGCTTTTTTTCCCATGGCGGTATCGATTACCGAAGCTGGGCGCGGGTGTTTGTCCGGACCATCCTGCAGGGAGATGAATCAGGAGGCGGAGGCAGCACCATCAGCCAGCAGCTGGCCAAAAACCTTTTTCCCCGCAGCGAGTACTGGCTGTTTTCCCTGCCCATCAATAAACTGCGGGAAGTGGCCATTGCCCGCCGCCTCGAACGCGCCTATTCCAAAGAAGAACTGCTGGCCCTTTACCTCAATACGGTTCCTTTCCCGGAGAATGTCTATGGCATCGATGTAGCCGCCCGCCGGTTTTTCAACAAGCCCCCGGCGGAACTGACAATAGCAGAGGGCGCTACCCTTATCGGCTCACTGCGGGCCACCACTTACTACAATCCCGCCCGCTATCCGGAGCGCGCCCGGCAACGGCGCAATGTGGTGCTCGGGCAAATGGCCCGCAACGGATATCTGGAAGAGGAAAGCGGCGACTCCCTGCGCCTGTTGCCAGTGGAACTGAATTACAACCCGGTCATCCGCAATGAAGACATCGCACCTTATTTCCTGGCTTTCGTCCGCAAGGAAATGGAACGCATCCTCGCCGATATGCGCAAGCCTAACGGGGAACCCTATAACCTCTATACCGACGGGCTGAAAGTATACACTACCCTCAATGCTACCATGCAGCGCTTTGCAGAGGAGGCCGTGAAAGAACACCTGTCGGAAACACAGGCCCTTTTCGATAAACACTGGGAAGGGCGTACCGCACCCTGGTCGGATGTACGCACCATGGAGCGGGCCATGCAGCAGTCTCCCCGCTACCAACGCCTGAAAAAGAAGGGGCTGACGGAAGAAGAGATCCGCGAGGCTTTCGAACAGCCAGACTCCATGACCATCTTCACCTGGGATGGCCCCAGAGAGGTTTGGATGACGCCCATGGACAGCCTGCGCCATCAGCTAGGCCTGTTACAGATTGGCTTTATAGCCCTGGACCCCTACAGCGGCTATGTGCGGGCCTGGGTGGGAGGCATCGATTTCGACTTTTTCCAGTATGACCACGTCACGGCACGCCGCCAGGCGGGGTCTGTTTTCAAACCGGTCATCTACACCCAGGCCCTGCGCTCCGGGCTGGACCCCTGCGAACAGATCGCCAACGAACTGACCGTTTATCACGAATACGCAGAAGGAGACTGGGCGGTTAAGGACTGGCGCCGCGATGACCCTGAACCACACTTCACCCCCGATGGAAAAGACGAAGACGACTGGATCCCGCAGAATGCCGATGGCATATACGGCGGTTCCTACAGCCTGGAAGGGGCACTGGTCAATTCCGTGAACACGGTTACCGTGAGCCTCATCATGCGCCTCGGGGTGGACTCCGTGATCCAGCTGGCCAAACGGCTGGGCATTCAGAATGAGATTCCCACGGAGCCGTCCATCGCGCTGGGAACGGCGGAACTGTCCCTCTACGAAATGTCTTCCATCTTTTCCAGCCTGGCCAGCGGGGGCCGGCAGGTACGGCCGGTGGTGATCAGCCGGATAGAAACGCATGATGGCCAGGTGTTGGCCAGCTTTGAAGATACGGCCCGGCAGCAGGCCATCCGCCCGGAAGAAGCGGCGGTGATGACGCGCATGCTGGAATCAGTGGCTACCGTTGGCACTGCCAGCCGGCTGCGATGGCGCTACGGCCTTTACAACGTGCCCCTGGCGGGAAAAACGGGTACTTCTCAAAACCATGCCGATGGCTGGTTTTTAGGGTACACGCCAAAACTGGTGGTCGGCGCCTGGGTAGGAGGAGATTCGCCCCTGGTGCGCTTCCGCAATTTCCGTTATGGGCAGGGGGCGTCCACTGCCTTACCGCCCTGCGCCATTTTCCTGCGCCGGGTGCTGGAGGAGCCGGCTTTGTCTGATTGGCAGGGCGGCAGCTTCCCCGAGCTTACCCCTGAACAGCGGCAAATGCTTAGCTGCCCGCTGCGCATCAAGTCTGCCGAAGAAATGCTCCGCGATTCCCTGCTGGCGGATTCGCTCGCCCGGGATAGCCTGGCGCCACTGGATGTGCCTATAAGCCCGCCGGTGCTGACAGCGCCGGAGGAAGGGGGGTAGGCATTGGTTTAATGGTGTTACGGTGTTACGGTTTATTGGTGTTGCGGTATGAGGGTTCATTGGTGGGGCAGGCGCTACTGCGCTTTTAAATACCCGACGATCAACTCCGCGGTGCGCCGCGAAGCGCCGGGTTTCCCCAGGCGCTCGCGGATCAGCTGATAGCCTTCCAGGATCTTCATCCGGGTATCCGGTTGTAATAGTTTCTTCAGTTCCTTTTCCAGGGTTCGGGCGTTGAATTCTTCCTGTATCAGCTCTTTGACGACCTCCTTGCCGGCGATGAGGTTGGCAAGGGCGATGAACTCCACATTGACCAGGCGGCGGGCGATGAGGTAGGACAGGCGGCTGCCTTTATAGCATACCACCTGAGGCACCCCAAAGAGAGCCGTTTCCAAAGTGGC
>CAYVVK010000112.1:9744-12958 GCA_964454855.1 uncultured Phaeodactylibacter sp.
GGAGGTCACCAATGCGGCCTCGGCCTGTTTTAGCAGGGCATAGGTTTGGTTGCTTACCAGATGAACCCGGGAAGTGTCGGGTTGTGCTTTTTCCAGGATATCGTGGTAGAAAGCATTTTCCTGGGAAGGCGCTCCGGCGATGACGAACTGGTGGCCTGGGAAGGCGGGCACCACTTCCAGCATGACGGCCAGCATGCGCTCTATTTCCTGCTTGCGGCTGCCCGGCAGCAGGGCGATGATGGGCTTATCGGAAAGGCCATTATTGGCCCTGAAATGGATATCCACGTCTTTTTTATCGTCCACCACATCCATTAACGGATGGCCGACAAAGTCCACCTCGTAGTCGTATTTCCGGTAGAATTCCTGTTCGAAAGGCAGGATGACGAACATGCGGTCTACCGAGGCCTTGATACCGTGAACACGGCTGCTGTGCCAGGCCCAGATCTGTGGGGAGATGTAATAGTATACTTTCAGCCCCTTTTTCCTGGCCCATTTGGCAATGCGCAGGTTGAAGCCCGGATAATCGATCAGGATGAGGGCATCGGGCTGGTAGTCGAGGATGTCTGCCTTGCAGAACCTCATATTGCCCAGTATGGTGCGGATGTTCAGGGCCACTTCCCAGAAGCCCATGAAGGCCAGGTCTCGATAGTGCTTGATGAGCGTAGCGCCGGCGGCTTCCATGAGATCGCCGCCCCAGGCGCGGCAGTCGGCATCGGGGTCTTCTGCCCGCAGGCCTTTGATGAGGTTGGAGCCATGCAGGTCGCCTGAGGCTTCGCCGGCGATGAGGTAATATTTCATACTAGAGGATATAGCTGCCGAAGTAAACCACCCAGAGGATAACGAGCACGATGGTGGCCAGCACCACGCCCCGCATGGAATTGGTGGCGCGCCGTTTCTGATAGTAGTTCAGGGGCAGCAGGTTGAGGCAAATGGCGATGATGCCGGCAGTGCGTTCCCGGAAATAGGGAGAAAAGCCCTTTTCACTGACAATATTGGCCGCTTCGAGTTGCCCGTACAGGAAATAGATGATGGCGAAGCCGGCCAGGGGCAACAGCAGGCCGATGCCCAGCCCCAGTGGGATGGAATTTTTATTCAGCATTTTCCACTTTGATTTTCACCTTTTCAATCGGTTTAAGGCTGCTCAGCGCCTGGTAGTTGGTCAGGTCGTGCATTGAGGGCACCACGGAAATGTATCCGTTTTCCAGGGCCCAGATGTCGGTATCGTCCCCCCTGTCGTTATTCACGAAGCGGCCGGTAAGCCAGAAGTATTTCTGCCCTCGAGGGTCTTCCGCCTGCGTGAATTCCTCCACCCAGCGGGCATCGGCCTGCCGGCAGACCCGCATGCCTTTGATCTGTTCGCGTTCGAGGTTGGGGATGTTGACGTTCAGCAGGCTGCCTTCCGCCAGGCCGTTTTCCAGCACCCATTCCATAAGTTCCCTGACAAAAGGTTTGCAGGGTTCGAAATTCGCCTCGTAGGCATAGTCGAGCAGAGAAAACCCTATAGAAGGGATCCCTTCCAGGGAAGCTTCCATGGCCGCGGAGAGTGTACCGGAGTAAATGATGTTGATGGAGGCGTTGGAACCGTGGTTGATGCCGGAGACACAGAGGTCGGGCACCCGGTTTTTCAATACAATGTGTTTGGCCAGCTTGACGCAATCTACCGGCGTGCCGGAGCATTCATGGGCCTCGAGGCCTTCAAAGACGTCGTTGGGGTGTAGGCGGATGGGGTCACTGACGGTGATGGCGTGCCCCATGCCGGATTGCGGCGAGTCGGGGGCCACGACCACCACTTCGCCGATCTGCCGGGCGACGTCCACCAGCGCGCGTATGCCGGGGGCGGTGATCCCATCATCATTGGTGACCAGGATGAGCGGTTTTTTCATGGACATTGTTTTCGTGAGCGCCAAAATTACATAAATATATTGGGGAAGTCCAGACGTTCGGACGTTCAAACGTTTTAACGCCCGGACTTCAAATTTCGGCCATAAATTCTCCCGCTCCTAAACTTCATTTTGCCTATCCTGTTTATCTTTCCGATTCCGCAATCTATTTTAACAAGCCAATACTGAAATGACCACATACGGAAAGAAAGGTGTCTTACTGGTCAACCTGGGAACGCCCGACGCACCCACCCGCGGGGCTGTTTACCGTTACCTCAAGGAGTTCCTGCTCGATGCCCGCGTGATCGATTACCCCTGGCTGCCGCGCAATCTGCTCGTGCGGGGCCTCATTGCGCCCTTCCGCTCCGGAAGCTCCTCCAAACTGTACAAAATGCTGTGGACGGAAGAAGGCTCGCCGCTGAAAATATACGGCGAGCGGGTGGCGGAAGGCGTACAGCAGCACCTCGGCGAAGAGTATGTGGTGGAATTGGCCATGCGCTACCAGAACCCCTCCATTGAGTCGGCCCTCAACCGCCTTCTGGATATGCAGGTTTCAGAGATCATCGTCTTTCCGATGTTCCCACAGTATGCTTCGGCCACTACAGGCTCCATTCACGAGATGGTCATGCGCATTTTGGCCACAAAGGAAACCATCCCTAATGTCAAGCTCATCAATTCCTATTACGACTACGAGCCGGTCATCGAGATCTTTGCCGATAATGCCCGAAAGTTTGACCTGGACAGCTTTGACCACATTATTTTCAGCTACCACGGCCTGCCGCAGCGACAACTGCGCAAGGGCGACCCTACCGGTAGCCACTGCCTGAAGAAGGAGAATTGCTGCCAGTCCATCGGCCTGGCCAACCAGTTCTGCTATTCGGCGCAATGCCACGCCACCACACGCCTGATCGCTGAAAAACTGGCGCTTAGCCCGGATCGCTACACCACTTCATTTCAGAGCCGCCTCGGCCCGGAAGCCTGGATACAACCCTACACCATCAAAACGATCGAAGAAAAAGCCGGGGAAGGCGCCAGGCGCCTGCTGGTATTCAGCCCGGCCTTTGTGGCCGACTGCCTGGAGACCATCATCGAGATCGGCACGGAATATCAGGAGGAATTCGAGGAGATGGGCGGAGAAAAGGTGGACCTGGTGCCCAGCCTGAATGACGACCCGCGCTGGATCAGGGCGGTGGCGGACCTTGTGGAGCGTTATGCCTGAGATTTCTTACCTTAGTATTTGTCCATATGTAATTCAGGCGAATTATTTTGTCGCCAGGCAACCTGCCTGATTTAACATAGCCAAATAAATCCCGGAAAAAATTAGCCAGGATAGG
>CAYVVK010000113.1:0-12896 GCA_964454855.1 uncultured Phaeodactylibacter sp.
GTTCCTGTTTTTCCTGCTGCAGGTCTACCAGAAGCTGGTCTACGGCCTTTTCGTTCTCTCCGATGCGGTGTTTGGCATGGGTGAGCACATTTTTCGGCAGGCCGCTCTTTCCTGCGATCTCGAAAGCGTAGGAGCTTCCTGGCCGGCCCACCTGAAGCTCGTAAGTCGGTGAGAGGGTTTCTTTATCGAAATACATGGAACCATTCACGATTCCATTCGATTTGAAGGCGAAGATCTTCAGGTTGGAATAGTGAGTGGTGATCACTCCGTATATCTTTCGGCCATTGAGTTGCCGTAGGATGGCCTCGGCAATGGCCCCGCCAATCTTGGGGTCTGTACCCGAACCGAACTCATCGATCAGCACCAGGGATTCTCCATCGGCCTGTTCCAGAAAATTGCGCATATTGGCCAGGTGAGAGCTGTATGTACTCAGGTCATCCTCGATGGACTGCTGGTCGCCGATGTCGGCAAAGATCTTTTTGAAGATGCCCATTTCGGAGCCTTCGGCTACGGGCACCAGCAGGCCCGACTGCAGCATGAGTTGCATCAGGCCTACCGACTTAAGGGTGATGGACTTACCGCCGGCGTTGGGGCCACTGAGCATGAGGATCCGGTTGTCCTTGAAAAGCACAAAGTCAAAAGGTACGGTCTTTTTGCCGAGCTTCTTGTTCTTCAGATACAGCAGCGGGTGGCGCCCCTTTTGAACGCCGAAGTGTGGCTTGTCGAACAGCTTGGGCTGCGTGGCGTCCATGCGCAAGGCCAGCCGCGCCTTGGCCTGTATGAGGTCGAAATGGGCAATAATGTCCTGGTAGTATTTCATCTGCGGGGCATAAGGCCTCAGTTCTGCGCTGAGTTCACGCAGAATGCGGTAGATCTCCCGCCGCTCTTCCGTCTCCAGGTCGAAAATGTCGTTGTTGATATCGATGATGGGCTCCGGCTCGATGAAGGCCGTTTTTCCGGTTGTAGATTCATCGTGGATGATGCCGCGGATCTTGCGTTTGTGCTCGGAAGGCACGCTCAGTACCCGGCGGCCGTTGCGGAAGCTCTCCACATTATCGGCCAGCCAGCCTTTGTTGCGGTATTCATTGATGATGGTGCGGAACTGCCGCTCCATTTCCCGCTGTTTGGAAGTGATCAGCCGGCGTATCTTCTGTAGTTCCGGCGAAGCGTCAGGGCGGATATTGCCATCCTTGTCGATCACCTTTTCTATGGCCTTGATGAGTTCATCGTCGAAGGATACGTTCCGGATCACTTCGTACAGCGTGGGATAGGCTTCCCGCTGATCTGCTTTGAAGAAACGATAAATATCACGGGTGAGCAGCAGGCTGATGTTGATCTGGCGCAGGCCTTCTTCTGCCAGCACATAACCCTCCACTTCCAGCATGCGCAGTTCTTCGGATATATCGGAATAGGTAGCGATGGGAAAACGGCCATTGTTCTCCAGGGCCAGTTTGAACTCCCGGGCTTCGTCAAGCGTATGCTGTATGGCGGTAAAATCTTCCAGCGGCTGCAGGGAGCGGGCAGCCGTTTTTCCCAGTTCTCCAAGGCATTCTTTCTCCAGCAGATCCAGTACTTTATCGAATTCCAGTTTTTCGTATAAGTCTCTTGGTAACAGTTGCATCTGTGCAATTTTTGTGCGGGCCTGCGAAAATACGGATTTCATCCCTGCAAACCCAAAATGCTTATCGCATAACAAACAATTTGATAACGATAGAGTTCCGTTAGTGTTTAATTTGGATTTTCTTACTTTAGCCACCCAAAATCAGCAACCGTGGCAGGAAACACATTTGGACAGGCATTCAGTGTCACTACTTTTGGCGAATCTCACGGCCGTGCGATCGGCCTCATCATCGATGGCTGCCCTGCCGGCCTGGCCATTGACGAAGATTTTATTCAACAGGAACTGGCGCGCCGCCGGCCGGGACAGTCTAAGATCGTCACTCAGCGCAAAGAAGCAGACCGCGCGGAGATCCTTTCCGGCACCTTCGAAGGCAAGGCCACCGGCACCCCCATCGCCATGGTGATCTTCAATGCCGACGCCCGCTCCAAAGACTACAGCCATATTGCCGATAAATTCCGGCCTTCCCATGCCGATTACACCTACCACGCCAAGTACGGCCTGCGCGATTACCGGGGAGGCGGACGATCTTCAGCCCGGGAAACGGCAGCCCGCGTAGCAGCCGGGGCCATTGCCAAACTTTTCCTGCAGCGCGAAGGCATCGACATCAGGGCCTACGTCAGCCAGGTCGGCAAGCTGGCCCTGGAGAAACCCTACCAGGAACTGGACCTGCAACTCACCGAATCCAACCCGGTGCGCTGCCCCGACCCTGCTATGGCGGAGAAGATGGAAGCCTACATCAAAGAAGTTCGCAAAGAAGGAGACACCATCGGTGGCATCGTCAACTGCGTCGTCCGGGGCTGCCCGCCCGGCCTGGGAGAACCTGCTTTTGACAAACTGCACGCCAGCCTCGCTCACGCCATGCTCAGCATCAACGCCTGCAAGGGTTTCGAATATGGCTCCGGCTTTGCAGGAGTGGAAATGCGCGGCTCTCAGCACAATGATGCTTTCTATATGGACGGAGACGAACTGAAAACCGACACCAATTATTCGGGAGGCATTCAGGGGGGCATTTCCAACGGAATGGACATTTATTTTCGCCTGGCATTCAAACCCGTGGCCACCATCGTTCAGCCTCAGGAATCCGTCAATGAAGCGGGAGAAAAAGTAACCGTAGAAGGCAAAGGGCGGCACGACCCCTGTGTGGTGCCCCGGGCAGTGCCCATTGTGGAGGCCATGGCCGCTTTGGTGCTGGCGGACTTTTTGCTTCGGCAGCGGATGGTTAGGGTGTAGTATTGTTGTATTGTTGTATTGTTATATTGTTATATTGTTGTATTGTTGTATTGTTATATTGTTGTATTGTTGTATTGTTGTATTGTTATATTGTTATATTGCTGAATTGGTGGATTGTTGCATTGCTGAAAAGCGGAGCACGGTAGGCTTTAGGACAGGAAGGGGCCAGGGCTTGCCGGTAAATAGTTTCTCTATATCGACGACTTCGTTTTTGGCGATGCGGGCCTTTTCGTTTCGGCGGAGCGTCACGCAGGGGGTTTCCGGGCCGTGTTCGAAGAAAATATAGTGTTCTTTGCCCACTCTGCTAGAAGCCGATCTTCTTTTCCGGCTCTTTCAGCTGTTTCCTTATTGTGGCCATACGGATGGCGGTGACGGCTGCCTCTATTCCTTTATTGCCGAGTTTACCGCCGGCGCGGTCCAGGGCCTGTTGTTCGTCGTTGGGAGTGAGTACGCCGAAAACGTAGGGTTTGGCGTACATCATGCTCATGTTGGCCAGGCCATTGGCTACGGCGTAGTTGATGTATTCGTTGTGGCTGGTCTCCCCTTTAATGACGCAGCCCAGGCAGATAATGGCATCGAGCTTATAGCGGTCTGAGATCATCCGGGCGCCGGCCGGCAGTTCGAAAGAGCCGGGCACCTGCAGCGTTTTGATGTCCTCTTCCTTAGCGCCGTGCTTCAGCAGGGTGTCGAAGCAGCCTTCGTATAAGGCGTGGGTGATTTTGGAATTGTATTCAGAGACGACGATGCCAAAAGACATGCCTTCCACAGAAGGCATGTTCTCTTCGTTGTATTCAGAAAGGTTCTTTTTCGCGCTTGCCATAGAGCTTAGCTTTTGGCCTCTACGCGGGCGATGTATTTTTGAATATCCCGGCCCACCGGAGAATCGGGATATTCCATCCTGATGGTTTCGTAAGCTTCTTTGGCCTCTGCGAAATTGCCGTTGCGCTCGTGCAGCAGGCCTAGTTTTTTAAGGTAGTAAGGTGTCAGCAGGCTGTTCTCGCCGGCGTCTACGGCCCGTTGGTAGTTCTTCATGGCGCTGTCGAAGTCCTGCAGTTCCGAAAACGCATCGCCCAGGGCGCCGTATTTCATAATAGGCATGACGTTTCCTTCGGCATCAAAATCCTTCAGGTAATCGCGGGCTGCCTCGAATTTGCCAAGGTTGAGGTAAGAAACGCCGGCGTAGTAGCGGGCCGTGTTGCCGGCTGGAGTGCCGCCGTAGTTCTCGATGATGTCCAGAAAGCCCATATAGCCGCCGCCGGGATTGGTCAGCGCCAGGGCGAAGGAATCGCGCTCGAATTGCTCCTGCGCACGGAAAATCTGCTCTACGGCCTCCTGCTGGCGGGGCTTTTTGTAAAAGTTGTTATAAGCGAAAAAGCCTCCGATCAGGAGGACTACAGCCACCAGGGCTCCGAATATCAGCTGCTGGTTATTGTCGATGAAACTCTGGGCGGAATCCCTTACTTCGACAATATCCACCAAAGTCTCATCCGCCTGCTTGCGATTTCTTTTTCTTCTTGCCATTTTACATGATTTTCAAACCGTAATACAATCTACGCTTTGCAAAAGCTGCGCAAAAATAAGTAAAGTTTTTTATACTCAAACTAAACCGGGGGGCGATTTGCCAAAAAGCGGAGGGCGGAAACACAAAACGGCGATAGCCAGCATGCTGCTATCGCCGTCCGGTATGTCTAACTCATTGGAGTTTAGTCCATAATGAAGGGATAATCCTTTTGTACGTAGTTGTCCTCGTACAGGGCGGAAGGATCGGGGTAATCGGATTCCTCCGCGAATTTCACCGCATCCTTGATCTCCTTTTTGATGTTTTCCTGTATTTCCCTGATCTGCTCTTCACTGGCGACCTTGTTCTTAAGCATGGTATTCTCCACCATGTTGATGGGATCGCGCTCCTTGTATTCCTGCACCTCTTCTTTGGTGCGGTATTTCGCGGGGTCGGAAACCGAGTGGCCTTTGTAGCGGTAGGTTCGCACTTCCAGGAAGTAGGGGCCGTTGCCGGCGCGGATGTGCTCGGCGGCTTTGGATATTGCCTCATGCACCGCTTCGGGGCTCATGCCGTCGACGGGCTCACTGGGCATGTCATAGGCGTAGCCCAGTTTGTACAGGTCGATCACGTTGCTGGTGCGCCGTACGCTGGTCCCCATGGCGTAACCGTTATTCTCGACGATATATAAGACGGGGAGTTTCCAGGTCATTGCCATATTGAAGGACTCGTGCAGGGACCCTTGCCGGGCGGCGCCATCTCCGAACATGGTTACGCAGAGGTTGTCTGTGCCTTTATACTTTTCGGCAAAAGCAATGCCCGTGCCGATAGGGATCTGGGCTCCCACTATGCCGTTTCCACCGAAGTAGCGGTTCTCTTTGGAAAAGAAGTGCATGGAGCCGCCTTTTCCCTTCACCACTCCCGTTTTCTTGCCGAACAGCTCCGCCATGCATTCGTCACTGGAACAGCCCCGGCCCAGCGCAATACCGTGCTGGCGGTAGGCTGTCACGACGGCATCTTCCGGCCGAATAGCGGATTCCATGCCCGCAGCCACGGCTTCCTGGCCGATGTAGACGTGGCAAAAACCACGGATCTTCTGCTGGCCGTACATCATCAGCGCGCGCTCTTCAAATTTCCGGATGCGGTACATGAGCTCGTACCATTCCAGATACTGCTCCTTACTGTAAGTATTCTTATCCGAGGATGGCTGTTTCTTGTTGGTTTTACTCTTTTTATCCGTTGCTGTATCCATACCTGGTTGTGATTTTTGGCAATTTTACGTTATTCCATGACTAGGAAAAAGCCCTCCAAAGGTACTGCAAATAAATGGCAGCATCAAAGGAGGCTGTCAAAATCTGCCGGTTTTGTCTTAGAACACTTGAAAGCTTACCTTGTTTGCAGAAAGGGTAATCAACCACAGAATGAAAAACAGGATAGAATACCGCATAAAAAAGAAAATAAGAGAGGCCGCGGACACTGCTACGCTGGTTCTCCGTCCGGCCCAGGGCCCGCTGCCCTATCAGGCGGGCCAATTTATCACTCTGATCTTCAGCCAGCCGGCGCAGGCAGAGATCCGCCGTTCCTACTCTCTTTCTTCTGCTCCGAAGGTCGATGAAGACATGGCCGTCACCGTAAAGCGCCAACCCAACGGGCTGGTATCCAATTATCTGGTAGAGAAAGCGCAGGAAGGCAGCCTGCTCACCGGCCTGCCTCCTGCCGGCCAGTTCACCCTGCCGGAAAGGGGTGCTCCCCCTACCCTGTTTCTCATCGGTGGCGGTAGCGGCATCACTCCTCTATTCTCCATTTTAAAATATGTACTTCGCCATCTTCCTTCCAGCCGGCTGGTGCTCATCGACGCCAACCGGGATGAGCGGTCCATTATTTTCCGGGAACAGCTGCTGGGCTGGCAGCGGGCCTATCCGCAACGGCTGAAGTCGATCCACCTCCTGAGCAACCCCCGGGAAGAACTGCCGGAAGGCATTCCCAACCTGAGCATGGCCAGAGGCCGGCTGGGTAATGCCCTGCTGGAAGAACTGGTGCGCCAAAATGCCGGCGGCGGCCTGCAGGATGCCGCCTTCTACCTCTGTGGCCCGGGGGGGCTGATGCTGAAGTCGGAAATGGCCCTGCGCTTTATGGGGTATCTTCCTGAGCAGATCTACCAGGAGGCCTTTACCATTACCACCCCTTACCGGCCCAAGGCCGGCCGCTTTCCCGACAGCGAGGTGGAACTACAGGCATACGGCAGGCAATATTCCTTTCCCGTTCCCGCGGGGAAGTCCATCCTGGAAGCGGCGGAAAAGGCCGGGCTGGAGCTTCCCTACAGTTGCCGCAGCGGCATCTGCACTTCCTGCGCCGCCCACTGCCTGGAGGGTAAGGTGGAAATGTACGGCCCGGACGGCCTTGCAGACAGTACAGGCGCCAAAGGGCTGGTGCTTACCTGTGTAGGCTTCCCGCTCAGCCGGCGGGTGAGGCTGGTGCAGTTGGCCGTTGGCAGTAAGCAGTAAGCAGTTGGCCGTTGGCGGAATCAACAGATTACCAAGCCCTTATGACGTCACATACCTGTCAATTACTTCCTTTAGGCATTGGTGAATAATTGCCGGAGTTTGGCAAGCAGCTTCATTATTTTGACATTGAGCGAGGGGCTGGCGTTGAAAAAATGGCCGTCAATGAGCAGCCATTCCTTCTCCCGGCGAAGTTCCCTGATGCTGGTGTAGGGCACCGAGCGGGCGGTTTGCAGCTGGGCTTTCCAGTAGAAAGCGTGTTCCGTAAGGGCAAAGCCCTCCTTGCATGAACCGAAGAGGCTCTGGTCACAGATCAGGAAAATGCGTTCATTTCGTTCGGGAAAGAGGAAAAAGCGGCCGGCGTTTTTCAACTTGTCTACCGGCATTTTCAGGAAGTCGGTGAATACTTTCTCATCGGGTTCATTTTCGAAATCCAGGTAATCGAGTACCATCTGAAGGAGATCGATGTCATCCAGAGCCTTATCCTGATAGCGCAGGATGGCTTCCGGCAGGTTCAGCTCGTTGATGTCCCGGCAATAGTGGATGATAAAATAATCCAGCAGCTTTTCGAAAAGGCTTTCTACCTTCCGGTTGATCAGAGCCGGGGGCAGTTCCCCTTCCTGGCTGAGGGTGTTCAGCTCTTCCGCCAGCTGGCCGGCGCGGCGCTGCAGGGTGTCCCGGAAGCCGGATTCGTAGAGGCGTTCCGAATAGGCCTGGAAGCGGCTGGCCTGCAATTCCTCTTCCACACGCCGGCGCAGGGCCGAAAAGAACTGTTCCGCCAGTTGTTGTTCCACATTACCCTGCAGGTCCACCCGAGCCTGGGGTGGCGCTTGTTTTTCCTCCTGCGGAGGAGGCTGGGGAACGCCACAATTGAAGCAAAAGCGGGCTCCTGCCGGTAGTTCCGTCTGGCAATTCAGGCACTTCATAGGGGCGAAAATTAAGAAAAAGCTGGGTGATCAACTATTTTCTTATCTCTTTGTTACCCACAGAAAATGCCGAAACAACGCAAAAAGCGGGATCTGCCTGTCAAAGACTGCGTACATTGCGGCCGGCCTTTCAGTTGGCGCAAGAAGTGGGAAAATTGCTGGGAGGAGGTCAGATATTGCAGTGAGAGATGCCGGCGGGAAGCCAGGAGCCCCTCCGGGCGAGCCGGGAAATAAAGGGTTTCTTATTCCATATTTTTTCAGCTTACAGTTGTCGCATTTGTTATCTTTGTGTGCACTCTACCAAGCTGAACAGACAATTGATTGACCATGAGTGAAGTTTCTTCTGAAAAAAACCAGGGCCAGGAACACTATGACGAGTATCAGTCGTTTGCCTTCCATCCCTATAACGTATTGCTTGCCCTCGTTCTCTTTGGCGTTACCGCCCTGTTTCTGGCCTTCTCGGCAGCCTTTATCTACACCCGCATACAAAGCGAGCTGCCCCCGATCAAGCTGCCGGCGCTTTTCCTTTTCAACACCCTGATCCTCCTGGGCAGCAGTGCCACTATGGTATGGGCAAAAAAAGCTTATAAGGCCGACAAAACCCGCAACTACCAGCGTGCCCTGCTGGCCACTATGGTGCTCAGCTTCGTTTTCCTCATCATGCAGTTCGTGGCCTGGGCACAGTTGTTCAACAACCAGGTATATATCCATTCCGACAATTCCGCCGGCTACCTTTACGTCATCTCCGCCCTTCACTTTGCCCACGTCATCGCCGGCCTGCCATTTCTGGGCTTTTTTCTGTGGGCCGCCCGCAAGCGCATGAAAGAACCCGTAAGCGTACTGGTCTATTTTTCCGACCCGGAGAAGCGGCTCAAGCTGCGCCTGCTAACCATCTACTGGCACTTCCTCGATGGCCTGTGGGTTTATCTGGTATTGTTCTTCTACCTCAATTACCTCCTCCGCTGAGGCAAGAAATCCTTTTGAAAACCAAAGACTTCCAATTACCTTTGCACGGAAAACAACGGACAATTAAAATGTTCCCGTACCATTATATTTGTATCGTTGAAGCCCGCCCGGGTTTGCAAAGGATAAACCCTCCGGGCAACCATCTAAATTTTCATGGCGTTTCATTTACTGACAGGCAAACAACTTTAAAAAACTATAAATAAAAATCCTGCTGAACATGAGAAACATCGGAATACTGATCATCGCTGGTGTTTTAGCTTTAATGAGCTGGCAATGCGATTCTCCTGTGAAGGGAACACTGGTAAAGGGAGAAATTCAGAATGCGGCTAATTTACAGGCCTTCCTGGACCATGTGGTCATCGGCAAGGCCAGCAATATCCTGGCCAAAGCGGACATCGATGGTAATGGAACCTTCGAAATTTCCTTCCCCGAAGGCATTGAACCGGGCATTTACCAGCTGCGGATCGGCGCCAAGCGCATCAACCTGGCTTTCGACGGCTCGGAAAAAGTAGTGGAGATAAAAGGCAACCTCTCAGACCTGCAGCAATACAATTTTACCGTTTCCGGCTCTGATGACAGCCAGGTACTCGCCAACATCATGAGTGGCCTTTTCAACCGGCAGGTCAGCGCTGAAGACATCGCCACTTTTGTGGATACCGTTTCCAACCCTACCCTGGGAGCCTATGTGGCTTACCGCGCTCTGGGTTCAGCCGGCCAGTATGTCGATACGCAGAAAAAAGCGCTCAACCGGCTGATGGAGGCCGATCCCGAATCGGAGATGGCACAGGAATACGCCAGATTCATCACGGCCGTGGAGCAGCAGTACCAGGCGCAAATGGCCAACCAGCTCATTCAGGTAGGCCAGCCTGCCCCCGATATCAAGCTGCCCAACCCCTCCGGCAAGGAATACTCCCTGTCTGACCTGAAAGGAAAGATCGTACTGCTGGATTTCTGGGCCAGCTGGTGTGGCCCCTGCCGGCGGGAGAACCCCAACGTGGTGGAAGTATATGACCGCTACAAGGGAGAGGGCTTTACCGTGTTCAGCGTCTCCCTCGACGGTATGGATTCCCGGACCCGCAGCCGCATCGACGACGAGGCCAAGGCACAGGAATACCTTGCCAACCAGAAGCAGCGTTGGGTAAGCGCCATTCAGCAGGACAACCTGAAGTGGGAATATCACGTGAGCGACCTCAAAAAGTGGGAGTCTGCGCCGGCGGCCAAATACGGCGTCCGCAGTATTCCCCGTACTTTCCTGATCGACCGGGAAGGCAAGATCGCTGCCGTCAACCTGCGCGGCGCCGAGCAGATCGAACAGGCGCTTAAAAAGCTGCTTTAGGGCTTCTCAGACAGCGGAGTAGCTTCCTGATGAAACTACTCCGCTGCTTACCCGGCCAACTCACGGAAAACCGCACAGATAATACCCGTAGCTATAGCGGCATTCAGGGATTCTGCTCCGCTGTGGGCAGCAGCAGGAATGGCGACCCTGCGGGTCAGCAGCCGTTCCGCCGCGGATGAAATGCCGTTCCCTTCATTGCCGATGACGATTAGTCCTTCTTCTTTAAGCCCGCGGATGCGGAATATATTCTCCCCATCCATGGCAGCTCCGTATACCGGGAAGCCAGGAAGGCGCTGCAGGGCGTCGGCGAGTTCTATCTCCACCGGCCTGACCCGCAGGAAAGCACCCATGGAAGCCTGTACGGCTTTGGCGTTATAAGGGTCCACACAATTTTGAGCACAAAGCACGTATTCGATGCCGAACCAGTCGGCAATTCTCAGGATGGCCCCGAAATTTCCGGGGTCCTGAATGCCATCCAGATAGAGGGCAAGGGAGCCTGCCAGGCGCGCCGGGTCCAGGCGGCTATTCTCGATGGCCACAATAAGTAGTACCTGATTGGGCGTTCGAAGATTGGAAATGGCCTTGAGTTCGGACTCGCTTACCAGTTGGATCTTCTCCGCAGGTAAAACGGCTCCGGGAGAATGCTCCTGCATCCAACCCTCCACCGCATAAAGGTTCTTTATGCGGCCCGGTTGCTGGCTCAGTAACTCTCGCGCCATTTTGTCGCCTTCGACGATGAAATTGTTATACTTTTGCCTGAACTTCTTGAGGCGTAAAGAATTGATATATTTGACGTTGCCTTTGGATAGGGCCATTAGGAACCGATATTAAATGCCATTTATTCAGCTCGTAAAATACATAATCGGCACGATACTGGCTGTATTTTTGCTTTCTGCCTGCAATACTTCCAAGTACCTGGCGGGAGAAGAATACCTGCTGGAGGGCAATTCCATTAAGCTAAAGAGCAATGAGGATATCGATCGTAAGCGGGCCCTGAAATACGAACTCTCCACCCTTTACAAACAAACCGGGAACAGCAACTTCTTCTTCATTCCCCGCGAGTGGTTCTACTTCGTCAACCAGGGGCCGGAAGATACCACCAAGTTCGACCGCTGGCAACTGCGGGTGATTGCCGAGCCTCCCGCCATCTACGACCCGGAGCTGACGAAGGCCACGGAGGAGTCCATGCGCTTTTTCCTGCAGTACCGGGGCTTCTTCAACGCGGAAGTCTTCTCCGTGCCCGATGTGCGAAAAAAGAAGATCTATATCACCTATCACATCGATCCGAGGCAACAGTTCAGCATAGACACGGTGGCCTTTTTCAGCCAGGATACCGCCATCCACCAGATATTGCAGGAAATCGCCCCCCAGAGCCTGCTCAAGCCGGGCGCCGGCATAGACGGCAAGCGCTTCGACCGGGAACGGGAACGCATCGTACAGTACCTGCGCAACCACGGCTATGCCAATTTCTACGGCAATTACGTGGCGCCGCTGGAGGCCGATACCACCGTAAAGGACAAACGAGCCCAGCTGTTTCTGGAGGTCCTGCCTCCCGTGGGCGACAGCGCCCACCAACAATACTACATCGACGACATCAAGGTCTATATGGACTACCTGCCGGACCAGGCAGACTCTACCCTGAATGATTCTCTGCTGCAGAATATCGCGTTTTTCAGCCCTCGTTCCCAGTTTAGGATCAAGCCCGAAACCATTCTGGAAAGCATGTATGTCCGGAGGGGCCAGCTGTACAGCCAGCGCGCACTCGACAAGACCAACCGCCAGCTCACCGCCCTGGGGGCTTTCCGCTTTGTCCGTATCAAACAGGAGCCAGACCCTGCTTATCCTGGCCGGCTGGATATCAGGATTGAGCTGACGCAAAACAAAAAGATGGAGCTCGGCCTGGACTTCGAGCTCAACTATGCCAGCCGCAGCGCTTCCGGGGCGGGAAACCTCATCGGCCTGACCGCCAGCCCCTCCTTCCGCAACCGCAACCTGCTGAAAGGAGCAGAATTGCTGATCACCGACCTTTCTGCGGGGGTAGAGGTCAACCCCAGCCCCAATGCCATCTCCGAGGGCCGTTTCTGGAACACCATCGACCTGCGGCTGCAAACAGACCTGTACCTGCCTCGCTTTGTGGACTACCTCGGCCTGTGGAAGCGCTTCAACCGCGCCCGCATCGGGGAACGCAAGCTCTTCGTCAGCAATAATTTCTACAATGACCTGAAGGAATCAGCCGCCACGCGCCTGTCCACCAGCTTTAACTACCTGCTGATCCTCGATTTCTACCGCTACAACCTCTTTACCGGCACCTTCGGATACGATTTTCCCCGCACCGCCAACCAGCGCCTGATCATCAACCACATCGGCCTGGACTATCTCGTGCCCATTACCCGGCCGCGCTTCGACTCCATCTTGAATATCAACCCCTTCCTCGAGCGCTCCTTCGGAGAGCAGCTTTTCGTCAGCCTTCTGTTCCGCGACCTCAACTTCGTGTACAACTCACGGCCTAACCGGCGTGGCAACAATTATTATATAGGCTACAACCTGGAGCTGGCGGGAGCGGAAGTATGGGCCGGCAATGTCATTTACAATGGCTTTGCCCTGGAACCCGACACCCTACAGCTAGGGCTCAGCGAAGGTAAGGTCATTAATTTCTCGCAGTACTTCCGAACCCAGGTCGACCTGCGAAAATTCTGGAACTATACGCCCAAGCAGACCCTGGCAGCGCGCTTCAACCTGGGCATCGCCCGGCCCTTCGGCTACACCACCGATGTGCCCTACGTAAAACAGTTCTTCGCCGGCGGCCCCAACAGCATCC
>CAYVVK010000114.1:0-12889 GCA_964454855.1 uncultured Phaeodactylibacter sp.
CTTCCAGGCGTAGAAACATTCCTGACGGTTGGCTTCGTACACAATGCCGAGCACCGTTTCTCCTTTTTCCTGCAGCGCTACACTCACCGAAAATACGGGAAGCTGGTAGAGAAAGTTCGTCGTCCCGTCCAGCGGGTCGATGATCCACTGCAGCTCGCCGCTCTGGTTGTCCACCGTGTCTTCCTCAGTGAGGAAGACGCTGCCCGGCAGCAAGCTGCCCAGCTCTCCCACCAGTTGCGCTTCGGCATTTTTATCCACGTAGCTCACCAGGCTGTTGAGGGCCTCCTCCTCGATCTCCGAGTCCGCCACCCGCCCCATCTCCTGGCGTATGAAACGCGCGGTACGCTCTACGATCCGTATGGCCTCTTCTCCTATTTTATCCAATTCCAAACTCATATTGTATTTGTGTTTTGTGGACAGCCCCCCGAGTATCAGTAGGCAGTGGGCACAGTAGGCAGTAGGCAGTGGGCAGTGGGCCTCCTCTACCTGGCTATCGCCGGGTAGACAGGTTCGCCCAATGGGCTTCGGTGGCTGAAAGCAGTGGGCAGCCCCCAGTTCCAAGTCCCCCAGTCTCCAAGTCCCCCAGTCACCAAGTCCCCCAGTCTCCCAGTCTCCAAGTCCCCCAGTCACCAAGTCCCTACTCCTCCAACTGATACAGCCCAGAAAGGTTCCTTCCCAGGCCATCAAAATCCAGGCCATAGCCCAGCACGAAGCGGTTGGGTATTTTGAAGCCGATGTAGTCTACTTTCACCTCGTGTTCCAGCGCTTCCGGTTTGACCAGCAGGGCGGCCACTTTTACGGAAGCGGGGCCTTTGGCCTCCAGCTGGGGCAGGAAGCCGGAGAGGGTATTTCCCGTATCCACGATATCTTCCAGCACGACCACATGCCGGCCTTTCAGGCTTTCCTGCAGGCCGATGACGGTCCTGGCCTTACCGCTGGAGGCCAGCCCATCGTAGGAGGCCAGGCGAATGAAGCTGATCTCAAATTCGCCGGAACAGGCGCGGACGAGGTCGGCGGCAAAGATAAAGGCCCCATTGAGGACTGCCAGGAAGAGCACTCGTTTGCCCTTGTAGTCCTGGCTGATCTGGTGGCCCATCTCCTCGATGCGTTCTTCGATGGCTTCCTGGCTCAGGAAGGGGCGGAAAGTCAGGCCGTTTACAGTGATGGTGTGGCTCATAGTGGTATGTTTTATTCAAGCCCGTATTTATCCAGCAGGTAAACCAGGCTTGTGATGGCTGCGGCGCCCAGTTCCAGTTCTCTTTTATTAACCACATCCAGCCCGTCGATGGGTGTGTGGTGGTAGTCGAAATACCGTTGGGAGTCGGGTTCGAAACCGAAGAGCAGGCCTTTCTGGCCTTTCAGGCCCGAAATGTCGGCGCCCGAGCCTCCTTTTCGGAAATGCAGGCCATAAGGCTCCAGCAGGGGGAGCCATTCGATCACCTTGCGGAATTTTTCGTTGAAGACGTCAGCGTGGCCATCGGCGGTGAAGCCCCGGGGGGTGAAGCCGCCCCGGTCCGACTCGATGGC
This sequence comes from uncultured Phaeodactylibacter sp., assembly GCA_964454855.1. Classification (GTDB taxonomy): domain Bacteria; phylum Bacteroidota; class Bacteroidia; order Chitinophagales; family Saprospiraceae; genus CAYVVK01. Next base: position 1,528 of record CAYVVK010000114.1, read on the forward strand.
CGCCATGTGGTATTCCTGCTGCTCGTCCGACCATTTCCAGTAGGCGCGGCCGCCGGCCAGGCCATTCTCCTCATTCATAAACATCACGCAGCGAATGGTGCGCCGGGGCCGCCAGCCCAGCCTTTTGATCTGGTGCATGACTTCCAGGGCGTGCACGCAGCCGGCGCCGTCATCGTGAGCACCGGTGCCTACATCCCAGGAGTCCAGGTGGCCGCCCACCAGTATGATCTCCTCGGGGAATTCGCTGCCTCTGATCTCGCCGATCACATTATAGGAGGGCGCCTTATCCAGCATCTGGCTGGTATTGCGTATAAAGACATCCACGGTTTCTTCTTCCAGCAGCCGGCTGAGCAATTCGGCGTCGCGGGTGCTGATGGCGATAGCGGGAATAGAATCGGCGCCCTCCTCATAAACCGTGGAGCCGGTATGCGGAATATCGTCGATGCGGGTGGTTAACGAACGCACCAGCGCGCCTACAGCCCCATAGCGCGAGGCCCGCGAAGCGCCGTACACCCGCTGGCCGGCAGCCTTGCCGTAGGCATTGAAAGTGTGTAAGTCCGTGGGGTCCATGGGGCCGTTGAAGAAGACGATCTTGCCCCTGAGTTCCTCTCCCAGGCTGTCCACCTGCTCCAGTCCTGTAACCTCCACCACAGGAGCGGTAATGCCCCGTTTTCCCGTGCCTACCGAGTTGCCCAGAGCAAGGCCCTTAAGTTCTATGGTCCCCATTTTCCGGGAGTTGACGATGCGCACCTGTTCTTTATCTCCCCTTATCCAGCGGGGCACCAGGCAGGGTTGCAGCCATACACTGTCGAGCTGCAGGGAATCCATGAGCTGGCGGGTATACTCTACGGCCGCGGCAGCCTGCGGGGAGCCCGCCAAACGGCCGCCAATTCTGCCGGACAGATAAGTGAGCCAGTCGTAGCAGCGGGCTTTCGTCAGCACCTCATCGTATATCTCCCGAATGTAAAAGGCATCCTCCGTGAAATTTTCTTTCTGGCATTCTCCCCAGAACGGGGCCAGGAGGAGAAAAAGCAGTAAAAGGCGTTTCATTCCTTATTTGTATTTGAGGCGGTAAATATAAGGATTATAAAATTCCCGGCTGCGAAGGCAGGAAAGAGAGCTCTGAATGCAGGAAGAAAAAAAATCTCAACTTTTTTTTAAAAATTTCCCGGACGGGATTTGAAAAAATATTCGGCAGTGGGCCATGGCCCGAAATTTTATTTCCGATACCTGCGAAAATGGCCCCATTGTATCTAAATCTCATTTCCCGGAGGAAGGGGTGAAAAGGAGCGAAAATCAGGAAAGTAGGTTTTTTTAAAAGAATAGCCTATTTTTGTGTTAGCACTTAAAAAAGTTGCGAGAATTTTTATCAGATTTGTAATTGTATTTTTTACACAAAGTCCTTATATTTGTAATAACGGAAAAGAGAACACGATAACTTCTATCATAAAGATTAATTTGGTTTTATTTGGTTAGGGCTGAGGTAGTGCTGTAAGCGCTGCCTCTTTTTTTATTCCAAAAATTCCGCTTCTACCTTCACTTCTTTCTCCCCGGACAGCTCCGTGGATTGCGAACTCACCAGCCAGTAACCCTCACCGGTACGGTATTGCATTTCCTGTTCTATGTTGGCTACTATGCTCTCCGTTTTATTCCGCACATAGATGGAGGAGGCTTTTCCCTGGTCGAATTCTATTTCCATGCGGTGGGTCTTCAGCTCTTCATCATCGGTGGTGTAGGTGATCTTTGCCAGCTGGCCCCGCTCGAAAGTGCTGTCTACCTGGTATTTATCCAGCCAGGCCACGCGGTTGATATCGGAGCGGGAGAAGATATCCAGTTCTTTGCTGTAATCCAGTGAGTCGAAGGTTTGTACTTCCTGCTTTCCACTGACTTCTATGCGTTTACGCACCCGGGGTTGTTGCTCGGAAAGGCGCTGTGCTTCTTCCTTAATGAAGCCCTTGAGGTCAAAAAAAGCGTCGGGGCGAACCCCCTGGGCCGGCTCTGTGCCGGAGGTGGAGCAGCCGCCGATGAGCAGGGCGGCAGGCAGTAAATAGCGTAAGATCCTTTTCATGATCGGGCATTTGGCAATAGTAACCCGGAGGTTTTGGTAAAGTTGTGCACCGTATCCTTTTACCCTTCCTTCTCCAGGAGGACGTCACCATCCATATCTTCGGGGATGTCCATTCCGAAAAGGGTAAGTATGGTGGGAGCGATATCCCCCAGCTTACCGTCTTTCACCTTGTACCCTTTGGTGTCTTTGGCGATGTAGAAAATGGGGACCGGATTTTTGGTGTGGGCGGTATTGGGAGAGCCGTCCTCGTTAATCATGTAGTCGGAATTGCCGTGGTCGGCGATGACAATGGCCTGGTAATCGTGCTTCCGGGCAGTTTCCATGAGCCTTTTGAGGCATTCATCAACGGCTTCCGCTGCTTTTTTGGCGGCTTCAAAATCGCCGGTATGGCCCACCATATCGGCATTGGCGTAATTGAGGCAGATAAAATCGGGCTGGTTGGCATCTATGTCCTTCACGATCTTGTGGGTTACTTCGTAGGCGCTCATTTCGGGCTTCATATCGTAAGTGGCCACTTTGGGGGAGGGCACCATTATGCGCCGCTCTCCTTCGAACTCCCTTTCCCTTCCGCCATTAAAGAAAAAGGTGACGTGGGGGTACTTTTCCGTCTCCGCGATGCGGACCTGCGTTTTCCCTGCCCTGGAAAGCACTTCGCCCAGAGTGTTTTCGATGTCGGGCTTGGTAAACAGCACATGCAACCCTTCGAAAGATTCGTCGTAGCGGGTCATGGTGATGAAGTACAGGCCCAGTGTTTCCATTCCGTAATCCGGCATGTCTTCCTGGGTGAGCGCGGCAGTGATCTGCCGGGGCCGGTCGGTGCGGAAGTTGAAGCAAAGGACGGTGTCGCCGTCCTCGATGGTGGCAATGGGGCCTCCTTCCTCATCGACACAGCAAATGGGCTTCAGAAACTCATCGGTTTCATCCTTATCGTAGCGCTCCTGAATGGTTTGGAGAATATCCCGGCTGGCTTCGCCCTCTCCGTCCACCAGCAGGTCATAAGCCAGTTGCGTCCTTTCCCAGCGCTTATCGCGGTCCATGGCGTAGTACCGCCCGACGACAGAGGCCAGCTTTGCATGACTGCCCTCGATGTGATCAAGCACCTCTTTGATGAAGCCTTTGCCGCTCTTGGGGTCGGTGTCCCGGCCATCGGTGAAGGCGTGGATGTAAACCTTTTCCAGCCCGTTTTCCTGGGCGATATCGCAGAGGGCCAGCAGGTGTTTGTAGTGGGAATGTACGCCGCCATCGGAGACCAGGCCCATAATGTGGAAGGCCTGGCCCTTTTCTTTGGCCTGCCGGATGCCCTTCAGGAGCTCCTCATTCTGATGCAGCTCCCGCTCGCGGATGGCCTTGTTGATGCGGGCAAGCTCCTGGTAGACGACGCGGCCGGCGCCGATATTGAGATGGCCGACCTCCGAATTGCCCATCTGGCCTTCCGGCAGGCCTACCTGTTCGCCGAAGGTAGTGAGCTCGGCATTGGGATATTTTTCGTAGAGGCTATCGACGAAGGGCGTGGAAGCCTGAGCAATAGCGCTTACCTTGGGGTCGGGGCCATGGCCCCAGCCATCAAGTATGACGAGAAGTACGCGTTTTTTTTCCATGTGGACAAAAGTACCAATTTTAATGAAAATACATTTTTTGTATTTAATTTTGTGCAACCTATCTACTTTGCAGCCAGCTGATTATCGATCAAAAATAAAAGGGCGAAAAAGCAGGAGGCGCTTTTTTGTCCCACCTGTTAATACAAAATAGGCATCACTATGTTGAGAAAGAACCTTTACATTGGCTTTATTATCATGGGCGTTTTTCTTTTGGGCGGCCCGGCCCCCGCCTGGAGCAGCGGGCATGTGAACGTGCAGGGCGTACTGCGCGCCATGGCGGAGCACTATCCGGATAAACTGGGATATATCGCAGAGACCGGGCGGTATTATCTGCTCGTACCCCGTTCGCATGCCGTGCCGGAAGCCTGGCTGGTGCGCATACAGGAAGCTTTTTATGCCGATATCAGCGGTTATTGCCGGCAGTACGGCGACAAGTATCTGGCCGATTGGCAGGTGCTGGCCAGCAAGGCGGCCCGGGAGTCTTTCTGGGGCACTTCTTACCTATGCAACCGCATCAATAATTATTTCGGCATCCGCCAGAAGGCCAAGCCCTGGATCTGCGGGTCCTTCGGTTTTTGCGAAGGCTTTACCCGCAATGACCCCTACCCTTCGGAGTTCGTGTCCTTTCCGGATTTTGAAGCCTCCCTCTGGATGTTTATCCATACCATGTACAGCCTCCATTTTCTGGAGCGCCTGCCCGACCAGGGGGAAAGGATCATCGACGCCATTGCTTTCGAACGGATGAACGGCATCCACTACTGGGAGAATACCGCCTATGGAATCAGTATGGGGCCGCAGCTCCCCGGGCCATTGTATTCGTCAGAAGAGTTGATCTATACCTGGAGCGAACACCCCATCAACAACCTCTGCGTGAACTGCTCGCGGCAGACCGACCGGGAGTGGGTGAACAAGCTCGTCCGGGCCGGCATGCGGTTCCGCGGCTGAGCGGGATTATCGGGTAGCAGGCAATTTTTTAGCGAAGCCCGGCGTTTCAATTTTTCGGAACAGCCGCAGCAGCAAGATGTGGCCGCATCCGTTCTGCTTCGTCTATAAAAGCAGGAAGTATTCCCGGTAGGGAACATTTTAGAGAAAAATGGCCTTTGAGAAATAGAAAAAGGCTTGAATAGATCCCATGAATAAAAATCCATTGATTATGAAGAATTTAATGCTGCTGATCCTGTCCGCTTCATTGATATCAGCTACGGAACAGCCAAACCTTGCCAATATCACCAAGGCCATTAGCGCGGGAGACGCCAGCGCTTTGGGGCAATATTTTGACGAGACTGTGGAAGTAGCCGTGCTCGACCAGGAGGACGTCTACAACAAAGCCCAGGCCGTTAATGTGGTGAAGCAGTTTTTTGCAAATAACCCGCCCAGCTCCTTTAGCCAGGTGCATAAGGGCGCTTCTCCCAATAATGACTCTCAGTATTGCATCGGCAACCTGGTATCCGGTTCCCGGGCCTTCCGGGTGTACATCTACATGAAAGTAAGCGGAGGCAAAACCGTCATTCAGGAGCTTCGCTTCGACAGGGAGTAAAAGATATCGATCAAACCAGAACAACTCTGATTACAGGAGGTGTTGCTTTCAGGGCAGCCCTCCTGTTTTCTTTTCCAGCACGCCCAGCCCGAAGAGGGCAAAGTCGTACTTTACAGGGTCTTCCGGGTCGAAGCGCTTTAGGGTGTCGGTGAGCTCCAGCACGGCAGCCCAGTCCACCTGTTTGCGCTCCAGCAGGCCGAGGCGGCGGGCCACCCTTTCCACGTGCACATCCAGCGGCATCAGGAGCTGTCGCGGGTGGATGCGCTTCCATATGCCGAAGTCCACCCCCTGCTTATCCCGGCGGGCCATCCATCGCAGGAACATATTGAGGCGCTTGCAGGTGGAGCGGCGCGCCGGCGTGGCGATGTGCTTGCGGGTGCGATGCGGGGCGTGGGGCAGGGAGAAGAAGTACTCGTGAAAACCCCGCAGGGCAGGCTCCACATTTTCGGCATCCGGGGAGAGGAAGCGGGCGAAGGCGTCCTCCAGCGAATCGTGCTGGCGGTAGTATTGCTGGAAGAACTCCAGGAAATAGAGGGTATCAGTGGGCTGGAAGGTGCGGTGCTTGAAGGAAAGAAAGCGGGCGCGGTCCTTTTCCTCGTGTTGCAGGATGAAATCATGGGGCGCGCCGTCCATGAGTTCGATGAGTTCCTCCGATTTGTTGATGATGGTCTTGCGCTGCCCCCAGGCCAGCATAGCCGCCCAGAACCCCATGATCTCGATATCCTGCCGCTTGCTGAAGCGGTGGGGGATGCGGATGGGGTCATCGGCGATGAAAGCGGGCCGGTTGAACCGTGTTACATTTTGGTTGAGCAGCTGCTCTATGTCTTCCGGCATCATTCCGGTTTTTTATACATATTGAAATGGGCCAGCCCCCAGCGCTGAAGCAGGTGCGAAAAGGAAACGCGCAATACCCCCAGGCCGTAGCGGATGCTGCGGGGCAGATTGATGGAAGAGGCCTCTTCGAAGTACTTCGTCGGGCAGGTCACTTCTGCGATGTGGTATTTGTGATAGATGATCTGAGACAGCATCTCGTTGTCGAAGACGAAATCATCGGAATTTTCATTGAAATTGATGTGGAGCAGCACCTCGCGGCTGAAGGCCCGGTAACCGGTATGGTATTCCGAGAGTTTGTAGTTGACCATCAGGTTCTGCACCAGCGTCAGGATGCGGTTGGCGATGTATTTGTACAGGGGCATGCCTCCCGCCAGGGCTCCCTTGCCGAGGATGCGGGAGGCCAGCACTACCGGGTATAGGCCCTCGCCGATGATGTTGGCCATGGCGGGGATCAGTTTTGGGGTGTACTGGTAGTCGGGATGCAGCATGATGATGATGTCGCCGCCCAGCTCGAGGGCTTTGTTGTAGAGTGACTTCTGGTTGCCGCCGTAACCTTTGTTGCTGGGGTGGATGATGACGTGCCTGATGCCCAGCGTTTTGGCAAGTTCACTGGTATTGTCGCTGCTGGCGTCATCGCAAAGTATCACTTCATCCACCAGCTCCATGGGGATCTCCCGGTAGGTTTTTTCCAGCGTCAGGGCTGCATTGTAAGCGGGCAGCACCACTATCACTTTCTTGTCTTTGTACATGGCCTCCTTTTGTGGGCGCAAAGATAGGTTTATGAGAAAGTGGTTTGCAAGAAAAAAGACCATTTTCCCTTTCCAAAGCCATAGTCCTGAGAACATTTGTAGGCCCATCTTTATTATGATTCAGAAAAAGATGTTAAAACTTCTGAAATGGGCCGGAATAATCCTTGGGAGCCTGCTGCTGATCGCCGTCCTGGCGGGTATTATCATTCATAAGCCCCGGCCGAAAGGAGAGGAAGGGCCCGCGGCCGATCGGATGGCGCGGGAAATGCTGGACGCTATTCATAAAGAGGCCTGGGACAGCACCCGCTACCTGCGCTGGTCCTTTCCTCCCGGGCACCATTACCACTGGGATAAGGAACAGCAAATCGTACAGGTGGAATGGGAAGAGGCCCGCGTCCTCTTACATACTCCCAGCCAGGAAGGGCGAGCCTGGGAGGCAGGCAAAGCCCTGAGCGGGCCAGCTGCGGAAGAGGCCATCGGGCAGGCCTGGAAGTATTTCTGCAATGACTCCTTCTGGTTCAACGCGCCGGCAAAAGCATTCGACCCCGGCACCCGCCGTTATGTGGCTTCTCTGCCGGATGGCGGCAAAGGCCTGATGGTGGAATATCAGAGCGGCGGCGTCACCCCCGGGGATGCCTACCTCTGGCTGCTGGAAGAAAATGGCCTGCCCCGGGCCTGGAGAATGTGGGTGTCCGTCATCCCCATAGGTGGCCTTAAAGCCAGCTGGGAAGGCTGGACGGAGCTCTCTACCGGCGCCAGAATAGCCACTGAGCACGATTTGGGGGCCTATACCATACAGCTGGAAAATGTGGCGGGGGGAAACCAACTGAGCGACATTGGCCTGCAGGAAGACCCGTTTGTGGGAGTGGGTAGGCTGGAGTAGGCAGAGCTGGTTCAGTTGGCAGGTATGTGTTTATCGCTTTGTTTACAGCCCGGAGGGCTACTATACCTTAGCACGGGGCGCCGCCCCGTGTAAAGTGATGTAGTGGGAGGCGCGCCCAGCCCAGGCCGATAAACACATACGTTGGCAGGGAACAGTTGGCCCAGGCCTGGGTGCCGGGGCGGGTTTCGCTACGCTCAACAGTTGGCAGCCACAATGATCTACAGCTTATCAGGCCAGCCTTCTAAGGCTGGACAAAGTCGGAAGTCGGAAAGCGGAAGTCGGAAAGATCATGGGTTCTCACAACCGCCTGGCATTCAAAAGCGTCCAACCTTAGACGGGTAGCCGCTTATCAGTATATCATACCTTCCGCCTTCCAGCTTAGCATGGCCTACAACAGGGCCTGGAGTTCGCTCTTCACGAAGGCTCCCAGTTGGCTGACATAGTCGCGGGAGAAGTTGAATTCCACCCCGGCCGTTTGGTAGATCTTGCGGATATCTTTGGTATAGCCCAGTTTCAGCGCCTTATAATAGTTCTCCACGGCAAGCCCGGGGTCTTCCCGGAATTTTTTCCAGATGGCGATGGCGCCAAGCTGAGCGAAGCCGTATTCTATGTAGTAGAAAGGCACCTCGAAGATGTGCAGTTGTTTATGCCAGAGGTGCGCGGTGTATTCTTCCAGGCCGGAATTGTCGATCACCGAAGAATTGAACTCCTGCATGATGGCCATCCAGTTCTTGCTCCGTTCTTCCCGGCTGTGTTGGGGGTGGGTGTATACCCAGTGCTGGAACTTGTCGATGGTCGCGATCCAGGGCAGCACTTTCAGCACGTACTCCAGTTGGGCGATCTTGGCCCGCCGCATTTCTTCTTCGGTAGGAAAGAACACATCCCAGTAATCCATCGTGAGCAATTCCATTGTCATGGCTGCCAGTTCCGCCACTTCGGAGGGTACGCGCTTGGCGGATTTCAGTTTGTAGTGGCGCGTGAAGTAGGAGTGGATGGCGTGGCCGCTTTCGTGCATCAGCGTGCGCATGTCGCTCAGCGAGTTGGTGGCATTCATAAAAATGAATGGCACGCCGGTCAGGTGCAGGGGCATATTGTATCCTCCGGGCCGCTTGGAAGGACGGGAGTCGAGGTCGAGATGGCCCAGTTCCCTCATGGTAGCGATCGTTCCGGCAAAGTCCGGATGCAGCTTATCCAGGCAGAAGGCCACCTTTTCCAACAGTTCATCTATCGTTTCGAATGGGCGCAGGGGCGTATCGCCGAGTGGGTCGACGAAGAGGTCCCAGGGGCGAAGGGCGTCCAGTTTCAGCGCATTCTTGCGGTAGGCATTCAGCTCATCGATCAGCGGGACGATCTCCGTTTTGATGGAGTCGTGGAAGTCATAGCAATCCTGGACTTCGTAATCGAAGCGGCCGAGCGCCTGGAATTTGAAATCGCGGAAATTGGAAAAGCCGGAATTGACGGCCATGCGGTGGCGCATTTTCAGCAGGTGGTCGAAGAGGTTTTCCAGTTGTGAAGTGTCCTGGAGGATGCGCTGGTGAATTTTATGATAGACGCCTTCGCGATACTGCCGGTCGGGTTCTTCCAGCAGGGCGCTGGCCTTCTGCAGGGTCATCTGTTTGCCGTCTACCCCTATGGTCATTTCCGAAAAGATCTTCACATACTCCTTCGACTTCATCTGAATGTCGGTGGCCAGCGGGATGTTTTCCTCGCTGAACAGGCTGACGGCATTGCGGATGCTGCGCAGGTGGATGCCGTATCGGGAAGGGTCGAGCTGCTCACAGAAAGAGCAGTCTACCAGCTTCTGGTTGAGTTGGTGCTCATAGGAAGAGATCTTGGGAGCGAGGTTCTGAACGGCGTATTGATATAAAGCTTCAGCTTTATCATCTGCGCTGTTGACCGTGATCTTGATGTAGCGCCAGGAAAAAGCTTCGCTGATCACCGCATCGAGTTCGCTCTTGTCTTTGATCCATTGTTCGAGTTCCTCAAGGGAATGGATCGGGCGGTTCAGCAATTCGTTGTAATAGGGTTTCAACCTGGACCAGGTGGTGACTTTAAATTCCTTCGGTACAAACGATCGTTCCTTTTCCTGCAGAACAGTGGCCGCTTTAAGATTCATGAGATGCTTCTTTGTTATTACTGCCTGCTGCTTCGGGGATGGAAGCAGGCAGTGCGCTAAAGGGAAATAATTTTCTCAGTAGTTGTTATTAGTGGTAAAAGGGCAAAATAACGAGCCGGTTCTTTTACTCGGTTGAAACTGATTTTAAAGGTTTTGCGCTGAAATTTATCAGCCTTTTACTTATGCCCTTTACCATTAGGCCGTCGTAACTTAACATTAAGCCAATTGGTCTTACGAGGTTTTCTGGAGAATGTTGCTCCGGAAATGGGTTTTTTCGCCCGGAACCGAAGCGGCCAACTGTTCATACCAGCCTCCCTGATTGGTCGATGGGGTGATAGGTGAAAGGATGGCGGCGCTCAGTCAGCAGCCGCCATCCGCTTGTTTATTCTTCTTCCTCCGCAGAGGCCTCGTCGGCAGTGAGTACACCGCTTTCGTGCAGGTAATTGAACCACTTGATCACCTTCTTGATGTCTCCGGGGAATACCCGGCCGTGGTCGTAGTTTGGCAAAACATCTTCGAAATACTCATGCAGTTCTTCCGGCGCAGCCTTGGGGCTGGGCGGAGGGTTATCTTCCAGCTGCTGATACATATTCCTGAAAACGTTTTTCAATTCCGTCGATTCTCCATCGTCGGTATAGATCGCAATAGACTCCAGAGGAGTGAACTGGTGTTTACGCGAGGAAGCAAAACGGCGCTTTCCGCTTTTCACATCCTCCACGATCAGTCCATTGCTTCGGTTGGCGGCCATCCGGTACAGCCCGGGTAGCCCACTCACAGCGATTAGATTTTCAAGATTCATATATTTGGTCACCATTTTAATGGAGGGCAAAGTTAAGGATTAGCGCGGTGGCAATCAAACCTTTATTCAGAGCCCTGTATAAAAAGGGGCCATAAGAAGGGGGGTGAAAGCTTCGGGGGAGATGCTTGATCCTGTATTAGGTATCGATAATAAAAGTAAGGATAATTTGGCTGGGGCCCAAGTTTTTTGCTCCTATTCTTCTTCCTCCTTTTGGTGCATGATCTTTCGCAACTGGCTGGGAAGCAGGCTGATGCTGCCGCCGGAGAACCTTTCCAGGCTGAGGGCCAAAAGGATATACATTTCCGTAATTCCGGGTACCGGCATAAAGACAAAGCTGAAAAAAGGCAGGAATTTTGGAATGTCCTTAAGCTGTTGGATGGCGGCAGTGATCTCTTCTTCGGTAGGCAGCTCCCGGTTCTTCTGCAGCGGCAGCCGGCTGGCCAGGATGCGGCTGAAGGTGACGGCCATCTCCCGGGTTTCCACGGCCTCCATGCGGGCGGCGTAGCCCAGCTTGGCCATGTTCTCGATAATGGCCTGGCCCAGCAGCAGCAGGCCGGCCTTTCTGGCTTCATAGAAATGAAGGGCCTTGCCGTGCAGATAGAGAAAACTGCCCAGGTCGGCCTTGCTGCTCAGCAGGTCGCTTTCCTGATCGCGATCCTCACGTTGCTGGCCGCTATCGCGGGCGCCGCGCACGCCGCTCCCGCTCCGGACGCCCCGGCCGACACGGCCGCAACGGTCGCGCCGGCCGCGCCGGCCGCAACTGTCGCGCCGGCCGCGT
>CAYVVK010000115.1:0-10223 GCA_964454855.1 uncultured Phaeodactylibacter sp.
GAAGCGAAGTATAGCGTATCCCCGTCGATAAAAGGGAACTTCTCATCGCCGGGCGTATTGATGGAGCGGCTCAGCAGCTTGGGCTCGCTCCAGCTGCCATCCGCCTGGCGCCGGGAGGAATAGATGTCATAACCGCCCCATCCATCGGGATGATTGCTGGAGAAGTACAGCGTCTGGCCATCGGCAGAAATGCTGGGATGCACGTAGTTGACCTCATCCTGAACGAAGTTCAGCACCTGGGGTACCGACCAGCTATCGCCCTGCCCTTCGCTGGCCATAAGTTTACAGTAGGCGTCTTCAAACTTTCCGGCGCTGTAGCAGCGGGTAAAGTAGGCCTCGGTATAATCGCTGTTGAAGGCCATGGCGCCTTCATTGTCTTCGGTGTTGATCTTATTGTCGAAATGGGAAATGCTGTTCGATTCCAGGTCGACCAGGAAGAGGTCGGAAAAGTCCTTGCCCGTCCAGTTGTAGGTATCGTCTCCGGTGCTGGCGGAGCGGTCGGAGGTGATCACCAGTTTATTTTGTTTGTAGATCACCGGCGCATAGTCGGCGCTTCCCGAGTTGAAGGACAGCATTTCCACTTCGTACTCCGGTTGTAGTTCTTTCCAGCCCATGGCGATCTGGCAGGCGCTGATCTCCCTCCGGTATTCGTAGGGGCTGCCGATCTCGATGCCCAGGTCCTTGAAGGCGCGCATGGCCTCTTCGTAGCGCTCGGCCTTTTTGAGGGCATAGGCAAGGCCTTTCAGGGCATCTACGCCGTACTGATTGTCATAGGCAATGCGGTACCAGCGGATGGACTGATCACTCTTATTCAGCCGGCCGTAGGATTCGCCCAGCAGAAAGGCAATTTTGCCCTGCTCGACGCGGCTCTTGGCCTTTTCGTATTCGTCCTGCAGCATATCCACTGCTACGGCGTACTGCTTCACTTCGTAGGCCGTGCGCCCATCGCGCACCTTTTGAGTGTAGGTGCAGGCGGAGATCAGTGTGATGAGGAGCAGGAAGGTGAAAGTCCGGGCCATGTTTATGGTTTTTTCTGTAGTATGTTGGTTTGTATAAAACGCCGGTTGGGGAAATATTGTTGTTGACCCTAACCTTCCAGTGTTTCCTAAAACCTGGAAGGGACTACTCCGAAGGCAGCCAAAGAAAGCGCCTGCCCCGCAAACGCTGCCGGGTTTTCGAAACACCGGCAGGTTTAGCCAACCACCGCTTCCACCTCAATCTCCACCAACATCTCCCTTCCGATCAGCCGGCTAACCTCCACCATGGTGGATGCCGGCCGTATTTCACCGAACACCTCTCCGTGCGCCCGCCCGATGGCCTCCCAGTCCTCAATATTGGTGACGAACATACGCGTGCGCACCACCTGCTCGAAGGAAGCGCCTGCCTCTTTTAAGGCCTTGCCGATCTTTTGCAGGACATACTGGGTTTGCAGGTAAGCATCGCCATTACCCACTGTTTCTCCGTTTTCATCCACCGCTGTAGTGCCGGATACAAAAACCTGATTGCCCACGCGCAGGGCCCGGGAGTAGCCCACTGTAGCTTCCCAGGGCGCGCCGGAAGAAATGAGCTGTCGTTTCTTTGCCATGAGCCTGTTGTTTTACCAAAGCTAACAAAAAAAGCAGCCTTCCCGATCAATACGGGAAGGCTGCTTATTATTTCTTACAGTATCAATACTGCATTACTTGTATCTAGCGGGCGGAAGAAGCCGCTTTGGAAAAACCTTTCTTCTCCTTCTTCGACTCCTTCGCTTTCAGCTCACCCGTAAGGTCAGACATGACCGGGGTGGCCACAAAGATGGAGGAGTAGGTACCCACGATGATACCTATCACCAGCGCAAAGGCAAAGCCTTTGATGCTGGAACCACCGAAGACAAAGAGGATGCCCACCACAAAGAGGGTGGTCAGAGAGGTGATCACCGTGCGGCTCACGGTGCTGTTGACAGCCATATTGATCACTTCTTCCTTGCTCTTCTTGGTGTAAGTGTTCAGGAACTCGCGAATACGGTCGAAGACCACCACGGTATCGTTGATGGAATAACCGATCACGGTCAGGATAGCGGCGATAAAAGCCTGGTCGATCTCCAGGGAGAACGGCAGAATACCGTGGAAAATGGAGAAGACCGACAACACCACCAGCGTATCGTGGAAGAGTGCCGCCACGGCGCCCATACTGTACTGCCACTTGCTGAAGCGAATAAAGATGTATAGGAAGATCAGCAAGAGGGCGAAGATGGTCGCGTAATAAGCGCTTGACTTGATGTCATCGGCAATGGTCGGGCCTACCTGGCTGGAGCTGGTCACGTGAGTGCCATCGCCATCCGGCGCCTTGAACTGCTCGTAGTTGATGTTGCCACCAGCTACGCTGTTCACCCCTTGGTAGAGGGCTGTCATCACCCGCTCGGGAGCGTCCTCGCTATCGTCGTCGATGAGGTAATCGGTTACTACGTTGTAGGTATTCTCGGTATCCACCGCTTTCACGATGGGCGTATTTCCGTTGAAAGCTTCCGTGAGCGCCTGGCGCAGTTCGGGGGCTTCCACCTGAGCACCTTCGAAGGTCACGTTGTAGGAATAGCCACCCTTAAAGTCTACCCCCAGCTCAAAGCCACGGGTAAAGAAGGATGCCAGGCCGGCCAGGATGATGACACCGGAAATGATATAGGCGAAGCGGCGCTTGCCCAGCCAGTCGATGTTGAGGTTGGCGAATACATTTTCCGTAAGGCCGGTAGAGAAGGTCAGGTTGCGGTCTTTCTTCGTCCACCAGTCGATGACCAGCCTGCCGACCAGTACTGCGGTGAACAGAGAGGACAGCACACCGATGATCAATACCACCGCAAAGCCCTTGATGGGGCCCAGGCCGAAGTAGGCCAGCACGAAGGCCGTGAGAATGGTCGTCACGTTGGCGTCAATGATGGCGGAATAGGAATTCTGGAAGCCGTCATTGATCGCCATGAGCAGTGACTTGCCTTCCCGCAGTTCTTCCCGCACGCGCTCGTAGATGATCACGTTGGCGTCCACCGCCATACCAATGGTCAGTACGATACCGGCGATGCCCGGGAGGGTAAGCACGGTGCCGTAGGAAGCCAGGGCGCCGAAGATGAAGAAAATGTTGAGGATCAGCGCCAGGATGGAGACGATACCGGCGCCGCCGTAGTAGAAGGTCATGAAGGCGAGTACGATCAGGAAGCCGATGGTCAGCGCCCAGGTACTCTTTTCGATGTTCTCCTGGCCCAGCGAGGGCCCTACCAGGGATTCCTGGATGATCTGCGTTTCTGCCGGCAGTTTGCCGATCTGCAGGATGTTGGCCAGGTCCTTGCCCTCCTGAATGGAAAAGCTTCCCGTGATCTGGGAATCTCCGGTCAGGATGGGATTGATCACCCGGGGTGCGGAGACGACCTCATCGTCGAGGACGATAGCGATCTCGCGGTTGTTGTCCTGAGCCGCTTCGGTAGTAAGCTGGCCCCAGATCTTGGCGCCGGTATTGTCCATTTTCAGGGACACGGCCACCTCGTTGGTCTGCGGGTCCGGGTTGGCGCTGGCGTCCACGACATGGTCGCCGGTGAGGGCGGGCTTGCCGTCGCGGCCCAGCTTAATGCCGTAGAGTTCGTAGTCATCGGTCGCCTCGCCGGTCTCGAAATTCTTGACCGGGTCTTTGGACCAGCGGAACACCAGGTCGCGCGGGAAGAGCGACTGGATGTCTTCGCGCAGCAGCAGGCTGTCGATATAGCGGCGCTGGTTCTTCTTGGCAGTACCCAGTACGGCCAGGCCCTGAGCGCCGGTGGTGTTCAGCGTCAGCACATTGAAGAGCGGCCCCTGCTGGGTGTTCATCTGATTGTATACCGTATCGATGCTGGCGATCTGGGTGCTGTCGACATTGCCGAGGGTATCTACGGCGTAGGTGGTGTCCACACGCAGTATTTCCTGCTGCAGCTCGCCGCTACCGATGGTTTTCGCCAGGCGCTGGTTGGCCTCGACGAAGGCCTGCTGAATGCCCGGGTCGGTAATGCGGAAGACATTCCAGAACTCCAGCTTGGCGGCAGCCTGCAGGAAGCTACGCGCCCGCTCCGGGTTATCGATGCCGGGCAGTTCCACCACGATGAGGTCGCGGCTGGCGTCCAGGGAAACGTTGGGCTGAGTGACCCCCAGCTTGTCGATGCGTTCTTTAAGCAGCTTGAAGGTCAGGTCCACCGTTTCATCGGCCTTATTGCGGATGATGCGGACGACCTCCCCGTCGGAAGTCTCATAGTTGATCTGATCACGCAGGGCCTCGTTGCGGGTGAAGATGGGAGCCAGCTTCTTGTCTCCGGCCACTTCCCTCCAGGCGTCATAAAATAAGGTTACGAAATCCGCTTGTGCATTCTTTTGCGCTTGAGATGCTCGGTCTAACGCTTCCAAAAAGGTCGGGTCCTTGCTGTCATTGGCCAGTGCTCGTATAAATTCGCGCAGGTCTACCTGAAGCACGACGCTCATACCTCCCTTGAGGTCGAGGCCGAGGGCCAACTGCTGCGATTTCAATTCCTGATAGGTGTAGGATTTCAACATCGGGATCCTAAACACCTCCTCCGACGACATGGAGTCCAAGTACTCCGCGCGCTTCATTTTGAAGGCTGTCTTCTGAAGTTCTTCGGGCATGTCCTGAGTGGCGGTGCGTGCGTACTCATCAGCATTCTTTTCCACTTTTTGGGTGGGAATGATGAAAAAGTATTGCACGAGCGTTACCAGTGTCATCACCACAAGGAAGAACTTCACTACTCCTTTTCCTTGCATAACTCGAACAAACTTTTTGAAATGTTAAAAAATGAGCATCTGTTGTCTCCAATTTAAATCATAAATCACTGAAAAACATAGCTTTCTACGATTTATTTGGAGAAAAACTCCGCAAATATACGCCTTTTACGGGGCTTTGGAAATCCTTTTGGGAAAAAATGGGGAAGCAGGGCCATCTGCTCGGAACTGAAATTGGACTTTGAAGAATTTACCACGCTTTTCCAAAGTGAGGCCATCAAACAGGCCACTCTGGCCGAATTCCAGCTCAACCGCCGCTGGGGGGTGCAGGGTTATCCTACCGTCGTATTCCGAAAAGATGATAAACTATATGCCATCGCTCGCGGCTATGCCGAATTTAAGCAACTTTGGAGTATGGTGGAATCACTTATCGGGGAAGCAGTTGATTAAGTGGGCTACCGCCTGGCGGCTCCAGTTTGCCCTGCGGCCGGTTGCTCGAGGCCTCCCACGAATCAACCTGGCAGGAAGTTAAGCGGAGCGCATATTTCATGGCCCAATCAACCCACCTGCGCCAAGGCTTGAGCGGACAGGCCCAATCAACCAAATCAACTCAATCACCCCCCCTGCCATCCCGGCAGCCCCCCCCTCCAAAACTGCCATATTTTCCGGGCTTCTCTCCTGGCACCTGATTTGTTCTTTAAAGAAAGCGTAATCTTTTCCGGCGAACGAGCGGGGCCAGAAGGCTGTTATACCATAAATAAGCAAAAATGAGTGAAGACAAGATACTTTCCCAAAAAATGAAGAACTTCGGGCGCACGGCGGGCCTGTTCATCGGCATGCTGGCCCTGATGATCGGCCTGGGGTATTCCCTTTTTGGCGTCACCGGCCTGATATGGACGGGAATGATCGGCTTTTTCACCCTGGTGGCCAGTACGCAGATCTCCACCCATATGATCATGCGCATGCAGGGCGCGCAGCCTGTTCCCGAGCATCAGGCCCCTGAGCTGTACGACATGATCCGGCAACTGTCGGAGCGCGCCAGCCTTAGCAAAACACCGAAGTTGTATTACATTCCGAACGGCATGCTCAATGCCTTCGCCACCGGCAGAAAAGAAGACCCGGGCATCGCCCTGACGCAGGGCCTGCTCAGCCGGCTCAATATGCGCGAACTCTCGGGAGTCATTGCCCACGAGCTCAGCCACATCCGCAATAATGACCTGCGCCTGAAGTCCATGGTCAACGTCATCCTCCGGCTGACCAATGTCTTTTCCTTTACCGGCAAGCTGCTGCTGTTCATTTACCTGCCTATGCTGTTCATGGGGCAGCCGCCCTTTTCCTGGGTGGCCATCCTGCTGCTACTCGCCGCCCCTACCCTCATGGCGCTCATGGTGACCGCCTTTTCCCGCACCCGCGAACTGGAGGCCGACCTGGAAGCCGCCCGCCTCACAGGCGACCCCGACGGGCTGGCCAACGCATTGAAAAAGCTGGACTACTACAATCAGGGAGGCATCATGAGCATATTCCGCCCCCGCCAACTGGATGCCAAGATCCCGGACTTCCTCCGCTCCCACCCTACCACCGAAGAGCGCGTCGGCCGGCTGCAGGACCTCTCGCCAGGCCGGGAACCACTGAGCATGCTCAACCTCCACTGACCCACAAAAAAGAGGATATTCTCCTGCCTGCATTTAGTTAATGGACAAAAAAATGTAACTTTAATACCTCTGTAAGTGAGCGGACAGAACAATGTAACAATCTAGCAATCTAGCAATTTAACAATTTAGCAATCTGCCAGAAACACCTGAAAAATAAAGCGTTTCAGGCTCTGCTTTCAAAGCAGTTTAAGTAGACTAAATCTGTCCGCCCACCTATCCTGCGGGCCTTCCTCCAATTCCACGAAAAGCAAGCCCGCGGGTGATGATCCCCAAATGCCGGTTTCTGTCAGCCGCCCGTATGGTATGGGCCGGCATCAAGAACATTAATAGCAATGAGGTACCGTTTACTTTTCGTTTTTGCCATTCTACCTTTTATTCCCTTCAGCCAGATCTCCTTTTCCACGCAGGAAGAGGGGTTCGAAAATTTCTTCAGCGGCGTGCCCATGGGCGTGGCCGATATGAACGGAGACGGCCTGGATGACATCATCCACCTGGACAACACCCAACTGCTCTACATCTCCTACCAGCGGCCGGACACCAGCATTTTCGGCCGGAAATTCGTCGGCGATCTGGGAGAGCCCAAATGGAGCCTCTGTGTGGGCGACCTGGACGGCAACGGCTTCAACGACATCTTTACCGGCGGGCGCTACGACGGCTTCCACATTGCCCGTGCTGCCGATGACGGCAATAGCTATTCCATTTCGGCCATCAATGACCCACTGATTTTCCTGCAGGGGTCCAATTTCGCCGACATCAATAACGACGGGGCCCTGGATGTCTTCGCCTGCCATGACGACGGCCTGAGCGTGCCTCTGGCTAATGACGGCGAAGGCAACCTGGCGGCAGATTACACCCTCATCAACCCCGTCTCCTCCATTCCTTCCGATAATTCCGGCAACTACGGCTCCGTCTGGACCGACTACGACAACGATGGCGACCTGGACCTCTACATCTCCAAATGCCGCACCGGAGTGGACAACCCCTTCGATGGCCGCCGCCTGAACCTGCTCTTTCGCAACGATGGCAACAATAACTACACAGACGCAGCCCTGGCCGCTAACCTGCAGATCGGCGCCCAGTCCTGGGCAACTGACTTCGCCGATATCGACAACGATGGCGACCTCGACTGCTTCGTCATTAACCACGACACCAACAACAATCTGCTGCGCAATAATGGCAACGGCACTTTCACCGATATTACCCTTGCCAGTGGCATTCCCTCCCTCTTTAGCAGCATCGGCAGCGGCCTGCAGCTGAAATTCGCCGATTTCGACAACGATGGCTATGTAGACCTCCTCTTTACCACCCTGAACCAGAAGCACGCCCTGCTGCGCAACAACGGCAACAGTACCTTTTCCAAGGTCAACAACGCTTTTCAGCTCAACAACCAGCGCATCCACAGCGCCGTGGTGGGCGACCTGAATGAGGACGGCTTCCTGGATGTATACGCCGGCTTCGGCTTCGGGATCAACCAGGTGAGCAACGAGCACGATGAGCTTTTCCTCAACGATGGAAATGAAAACCATTTCATAAAGGCCAGGCTGCAGGGCCGCCGCTCCAATATCAACGGCATCGGCGCAAGGGTGGAAGTGTATGGCAGCTGGGGTAAGCAGATCCGTGAGATCCGCAGCGGGGAGAGTTACGGCATCATGAATTCCTTTACCGCACACTTCGGCCTGGGAGAAGCGGAAAAGGCCGATAGCCTCATCGTGCGCTGGCCTTCCGGAGAAACAGACCTGCTGGCCAACCTTGCGGTCGATAGCACCTATTTTATCCCGGAAGGCGAGTACTGCCTGGCGCAGGCGGCATTCCGCGTAGAAACGCTACCCGGCCTGGCTGTCCTTTTGGAGGGGGAGGGCGATGTCGGCACCGAGGCCTGGAAGTGGGATTTCGGCGACGGCCAGAGCGATACCAGCCAATCTGTAACCCACATTTACGGGGCGCCCGGTTCGTACCAGGTTTGCCTGACTACCAACGGCAACTGCGGCCTGGCGGAAAGCTGTAAAACGATAGAAATACAGTGCCTCTCTCCTGTGGCTAATTTCTCGTACGCTGCCGATGGCCTCGACCTGAAATTCGAAGACGAAACCCTGGGCGCCGCCAACCGCTGGGTCTGGGAGATCGGGGACGGCACCGTTTACAATACCCAAAACCCCAGCCACGGCTTTAATAACCCCGGCACCTACTTTGTCTGCCTGACGGCCTACAACAACTGCGGCAATTCTACTTCCTGTGACTTCATTCAGGTAAGCTGCGATACCGTCCGCACGCGTTTCGATTATCAGATCGACAGCCTGACGGTACAGCTCGACGATCAGTCTTCTTCCGGAACCACCAGCTGGCTCTGGGATTTTGGTGACGGCGCTACCTCCATGGACGCCAATCCCAGCCATACCTACTCCCGGCCGGGCTCTTATGAGATATGCCTGCAGATTGACAACGTTTGTGGCCCCGGCCCGCAACTGTGCCGAACCCTGGAGATCAACTGTTCACCGCCCCAGGCTGCTTTTTCCTTCCTGTCGGATGAGCTCCATGTCCGCTTTCAGGATACTTCGGGCGTTTCTCCGGAACGCAGGTTGTGGGATTTCGGAGACGGCAGTACCGACACGGTTCCTGATCCGTCCCATACCTTTGCCGCCCCGGGGAATTATGAAGTTTGCCTGACTATTGAAGATGCCTGTGGGGAGAGCCAGGTTTGTGGTACCGTAAGCGTCAGTTGCGCTGCCCCCGAAGCTGCTTTTTCCTATACCACCTCCGAGCTTAGCCTCAGCCTGGCGGACACCTCTGCAAACAGCCCCACAGAATGGCTCTGGGTAATTGAAGGAACAGATACCCTCATGGGGCAAAATGCGCAGTATTCTTTTGACAGCAGCGGTGTCTACGAAGTATGCCTCACCGCCGGCAGTGTCTGCGGCCAATCCCAAATCTGCGAAATGGTTACCATTAGCTGTGCTCCTCCCCAGGCGGGATTCAGCCTTCAGCAGGAGCAGCTTACAATAAGCCTTTCCGATACCTCATCGGCCAACGTGGTGGCTTACGAATGGGACTTTGGCGACGGAAACACTTCCTCCCTGCCCAATCCCAGCCATACCTACGCCCAACTGGGCGCCTACGAAATCTGCCTGACGGTAGCAAATGCCTGCGGGGAAAGCAGCCAGGCCTGCCGCCAGCTCGTACTCGACTGCCTGCCGCCTCAGCCCGCCTTTACTTTTGAATCAAACCGCCTTTCTCTTTTCCTTAACGACAACAGCGCCAACAGCCCTACCCGGTGGCAATGGGATTTCGGCGACGGCAACAGCTCCTCCGAACAAAACCCCCAGCACATATATGGCAATGCCGGAGAATACGAGGTATGCCTGACGGTAGAGAACGAATGCGGCAGCGGCCAATCCTGCCAGGCGATAACCATTACCTGCCCCGAGCCGGAGGCCAGCTTCACTACGCAGCGCAATGGCCTTACGGTAGACTTCGCGGACGCCAGCACCAACCAACCGGGCCAGTGGCTGTGGTCTTTCGGCGATGGCAACAGCGCGGAAAGGCCCAATCCTCAGCATACCTACAGTGCCCCAGGCACCTATGTAGTATGCCTGCTGGCCAGCAGTGTGTGCGGCAGCAGCCAGAATTGCCGGCAGGTAAACGTCAGCTGTATGCCCCCGCAGGCCGGTTTCAGCTTCCAGTCGGAGGAGCTGGCCCTTTCCTTCATCGACGAATCCGTGAATAACCCTTCGGAATGGCTGTGGAGCTTTGGTGACGGCAACAGTTCCCTGGAACGCAACCCTCAGCATACCTACGATGCGCCCGGCAACTACCAGGTGTGCCTGACGGCCAGCAGCGTTTGCGGCAGTACCCA
>CAYVVK010000115.1:10233-12880 GCA_964454855.1 uncultured Phaeodactylibacter sp.
TCCGTCGAATACAAAACGATGGTGTTGTCAGCGATACCCATTTCATCGAGCAGAGCCAACAATTCACCGACATGCATGTCATGTTCGACCATGCCGTCGGCGTATTCATCCCCAGGATCCGCAGCAGTGGTTCTGGACGTTTGGCGATGGCAGCACCTCCAACCTTCCCGGCCCGCAGCACACTTATGCCGCGCCCGGCAATTACGAGGTATGCCTGCAAGTAGCCAGCGTATGTGGCAGCAATACCATTTGCCGAAACGTACAGGCCAGCTGCAGCCCACCGGATGCCGGTTTCATTCTTTCAACCGACGGCTTAACCCTCATCGTGCAGGATACTTCCTCCCAGGAAATCAGCAGCCGAAGCTGGAGCTTCGGAGACGGGGCCACGGCTGCTGCCGCACAGGCCACGCACGAGTACGCCCAGCCCGGCACCTACGAAATCTGCCTGGAGCTGAGCACCATCTGCGGCAGCAACCGGTCCTGCCAGGTGATCAGCCTGAGTTGCGCGGCTCCCGAAGCGGATTTCAGTGTAGAAAAGAACCAGCGGGAGATCGCTTTTTTCGACCAGTCTGCCAATAGCCCCACGGAATGGCTGTGGGATTTTGGTGACGGCAGCCAGTCGGCCGAGGCCAACCCCGTCCATACCTACGAACTGCCCGGAACCTATGAGATATGCCTGACGGCCAGCAGCGTTTGCGGCAGCAGCCAGGTATGCCGCAGCATTACCGTCAATTGCAATGCCCCTCAGGCCAACTTTGCCATCGAGGCTAATGAACTGGCCTTCAGTTTTAGCGACCTTTCCATGAACGGCCCCACTTCCTGGTTGTGGTCGTTTGGCGACGGAGATACTTCCATCCTGCAAAACCCGGTGCATATCTATGATGCACCCGGCAGCTATCTGGCCTGCCTGCAGGTAAGCAGCCCCTGCGGCAATACCCGGCGCTGTGAGCTGATACAGGCCAGTTGTGCGCCTCCTCAGGCCGGCTTTACCTTCAGTGCCGACGGCCTGGCCTATTCCTTCCAGGATACGTCTACAGCCGATGCGGCGGCCTGGTTTTGGGATTTCGGAGATGGCATTACTTCCACCCTGCCTGTCCCTCAGCACACCTACGCTCAGCCCGGCGAGTATGAAGTTTGCCTGACGGTAAGTAACCTCTGCGGCAGCACCATGTCCTGCACTACCCTGACGGCAAGCTGCCCGGCGCCGGTAGCCGGTTTTTCCTTTGCTCTGGAAGGGAGTACGGCCTTTTTTGAAAACAATTCCTCTAACACGCCCACCCTACTGCTTTGGTCTTCCACCCTGGCCAGCCCTCAGCACAGCTATGAACTACCGGGCGCCTATGAGGCCTGCCTGGTGGCGGCCAATGTTTGCGGCGCCGATACCAGCTGCCAGGCCGTGGAGATCGTGGCGCCCAGCAGCACGGAACAATGGGATTCCGCAAAGTTTACCTTGAGTTTATTTCCCAACCCTGCCTCTACCTTCAGCTGGCTGGAACTTAAAGCCGCCGAAGACAGAACATTCCGCTGGGAACTTTTCAATAGCCTTGGGCAACGGGTACGACAGGGAGAAGGAAGGGCCAACAACAGAGAGCAGATACCGCTGGGCGGCCAGAAAAGCAGCCTGTACTGGCTGCGCCTGCAGGTGGACGGCCATACGCTGGTAAAACGATTGCTCAAACAGTAATCTGCATTTGGGAAATGGCCGGTGACGCATGTCATTGCCTGCAACAGGCAAGGGCTTTAACTTAAGTGGTTACACTAAAGCCTCATCTGACAAAAATGAGACTGCCATGGCTACCCACGTTCAACGCATCGACTACTTCTACGCCACCATCCGGGACCAGCCCGGCGAGGCCTACCAGTTTCTCCAGCAGTTGGCGGACCTCGGCGTGAACCTGCTCGCCTTCACTGCCGTGCCGGTTGGCCCGGCCAGCACACAGCTAACCATCTTTCCCGAAGACTCCAGGGAGCTGGTCGGCCTGGCCCGAAAATCGGGCCTGCAGATACAGGGCCCTCATCACGCCATCCTGGTGCAGGGAGATGACAAGATCGGCGCCCTTACGGATATCCATAAGAAGATCTACCAGGCCGGCGTCAATGTCTATGCCTCAACCGGAGTGGCCACCGCCAGGAACAAGTATGGCTATATCCTGTACATCCGCCCGGAATCCTTTGATAAGGCGGCAGACGCTTTGGAGATTTAGTTGATTGAGAACCAGCCTGATAAGCAATATAAAACCCCTGAAAACTAAAGAGAGAGAGAGAGGCATCCAAGATTGTAAGGACACCTTAGGGATGACGGATTACCAGGTCCGGGGATGGAGAGCCTGGCATCATCATATTACACTGACGGTCATGGCTTTACATTATATTCTGGAAAAGAAGGTGCTCCACGAAGAGGAGATACCGCTTCTGTCTTGTCCGGATATCAAGTTCTTTTTTGCGTCAACTTTGCCCCGCAAGGCCAACTCGCAACGAGACACCTGGGGACTGATCCAGAAGAGGTATCAGCAGCGCCTGGCCGACCTCCGGCGACATGGGTTTAAGTTAACAAAGTAGAACTAAGTAGGCGGACAGAACAATATAACAATATAACAATCTGCCCGGAACGCTCGAGAATAAAGCGTTTCAGGCTCTACTGCCGAAG